>JBDTDX010000124.1:0-4299 GCA_039922815.1 Granulicella sp. | reverse complement strand
GCCGACCCGCCCGCGCTCGTCACCCTCGGCACCTACACCCTCTTCGACCTCACCTCCCAGCACCTCTCCCGCAACACCACCCTCCACCTGCAGGAGTCCACCTTCCGCGAACTCCGCATCGACCTCAGCCTCACCCCCGCGCCCGGCGCACCCGCCTTCACCACCACGCCAAACATGATCCTCGGCGCGAGTGTCCCCCCCAGCCGCGAGGCCCAGACCCTCTACACCCCCGTCGCCGAAACCTCCGCCATCACCCAGCGAGGCCGCCAGACCATCGCGCGCTTCAGCCTCCCCGCGCACGTCCCCGTCGAGCGCGTCTCCTTCGCACTCGCACCCTCATTCGCAGGCAACTTCAGCCGCAACGTCCAGGTCATCGGCCACACTGAAGGCGAACCCGCCACCGCCGTCGAGACCCTCACCGGCAGCATCCAGCGCGTTCGCCTCAACATGGGCACGTCTCGCGAGATTCACCAGCAACAACTCAGCGTCCCCGCAACCCTCGGTGCCAATCTGCAACACGATGCCGACGTTGAGATCCGCATCGACAACGGCGACGACCAACCGCTTCCCATCACCGCCGTCAAGCTCGAAATGCGCCAGCGCCGCATCTGCTTCAACCTTCCCGCCGCGCCGCTTACCCTCAACTACGGCGACCCCACGCTCGAAGCCCCCGTCTACGACTTCGCCCGAACGCTCTCCCTCGCGAGCGCCCCAGCCCCCGCAAAGCTCGCCCCCGAGCAACTCAACCCCACCTACCGCCCCCGCCCCACCCCGCTGCGCCCACTCACAGAGCGCCACCCCGAGCTCCTCTGGATCACCCTCCTCGCCGTAGTCTGCATCCTCGCGGTAATAGCGATCAACTCCTCCAAACGCCTGCCAAAGTAAGCAAAGAAAAAAGACTTTTGTTAGTGGGGCGCTTTGAAGTCCGGTGGTAGTCGAAGTTGCTGCAAATCCAGTTTTCGAGATCTTTCGAGCTTTGGCGGGAAACTGCTATGGCCGGCGGGTCTGCTTCTCGGTCCAGAAATAGCCGGTTTGTCTATTTGGATCTATTGCCAGTAAAAAATCTCTGCATTGAAAAGTTTGTTTGCCGGTGGAGCGCTTGTTGTTGCTTGATCTACGCCACCAATAAGAGACAGAGATAGTCGGCGGCGAAACCTGTGACGGAGCGCACTCCGATTTCAAACGACGTACCAAGAAATAATTCAAGGCGAACCTGCCACTTCCCCGGTTTGAATCCAAGTCGTGCGTTTCATCGATATTTTTGACATCGGGTAGCAAGATCGTGGGCACCCAGCCACGTTGGACGGCTCCGTCCCTCACGGCATCATTGACATTCACATAGTGTTTATCGAAACTCTCGTTGCATCCCAGGAAGAATAACCCGCAAACCAAGAAGGCGATGACCCCGGAAAAGGGCCTGCTTATGTTCATGAGCTAACCCTTTCTATCGCCGGGAACTCAACGACGCCTTGAAAGTCGTCTTTTCGGCAACCACGATCATTCACATATTACCCACTACCAAGCCATCGCTTATTTTTCTTTACCGAATAACCTCATCCACTTCACTAATCCAATTAGGCGACTTCAAAATCTCTCGCGGCTTCGACCCATCCGCCGGCCCCACCAGTCCATCGTTGTACATCATGTCAATCAGGTGAGCAGCCCGCCCATACCCAATCCGCAGCCGCCGTTGCAGCAGGGAAGTGCTCGCCTTGCCGAACTCGAACACCAGCCGCACGGCATCGTCGTAGAGCGCATCGTCCTCCGCGCCACCACTGCCGCCGCCATCGCCATCCTTGCCCGTCTCATCTTCCTTCGGCCCTTCGAGGAAGCCATGCACATACTCGGCCTCGCCCTGCGCCTTCCAGAAAGCCGTAACCGCGGAGATCTCCTTCTCTGTCACGAACGGTGCATGAAGACGCTGCACACGGCTCGTCCCCGGTGGCAGATATAGCATGTCGCCGCGCCCCAGCAGGCTCTCCGCGCCATTGCTGTCGATGATCGTCCGCGAGTCCACCTTCGTCGCCAGGCGGAAGCTCATGCGCGTCGGCACGTTGGCCTTGATCAATCCCGTAATCACATCCACCGAAGGCCGCTGCGTCGCCAGCACTAAATGAATCCCGACTGCCCGCGCCATCTGCGCCAGCCGCGTGATCGACTCTTCCACGTTCGACCGATCGAGCATCATCAGATCCGCCAGCTCATCGATGATGATGATGATGTACGGCAGCGGCTCCTGCTCCACATCCTCGAACAAATACTCGCTGCCATGATCGAACAGCTTGTTGAACTGATCGATATTGCGCACGTGATTCGCCGCCAGCAGCTTCAACCGCCGCTCCATCTCGCGCACCGCATTCCGCAGCGCATTCGCCGCCAGCTTCGCCTCTGTAATGATCGGCGTAAACAGGTGCGGAATCCCTTCATACATCCCCAGCTCCACCCGCTTCGGATCGACCAGGATCATCCTCACCTGCTCCGGCGTGCTCTTGAACAGCACGCTCATAATCATTGCGTTGATCGCAACCGACTTACCCGATCCCGTCGATCCCGCAATCAGCACATGCGGCATACTCGCCAGGTCCGCCGTCACAATGCGCCCGTTGATGTCCTTGCCCAGCGCCAGCGCCAGCTTGCTCTTCGACTGCGCAAAGCTCTCGCACTCCACCACATCGCGCAGCCAGATCGTCTCGCGCTCCGCATTCGGCACCTGGATGCCCACCGTGCTCTTGCCCGCCATCCGCTCAATCAGAATGCTCTCCGCCGCCATCGCGAGGCAAAGGTCATCGGCCAGCCCGGTAATCCGCGCCACCTTCACACCCGCATCCGGACGAAACTCGAACGTCGTCACCACCGGCCCCGGGTTGATCTGTGTCACCTGTCCCGACACCGAAAACTCCGCGCACTTCTCCACCAGCACCCGCGCCTCTTCGCGCAACGCGTCTTCACGAACGGTCGCATGTTCCTCACTCCGATAGAGCAGCGACGACGGCGGCAGCTTATACCCCCGCACACTCTTCGGCACAATCGTTACCGGGTGGGCATCCGCATCCGCGCGCTTGCCAAACGAGATCCCCTGCGGCGCCGCGGCTTGCGTCGGAGCTTCCACCAACCGTGGTCGCAGCGGCATCCGCGCAGGCGGCTGCTCAGGAAGTTCTGTGCGCTCCCGTGCGTGGAACTCCGCAAAGTTCGGTGTTCCCGTAATCGCTCCATCCCACTCACCCGCAGGCGCAGCGGCCTTCGCTAGTTCCTCAGCAAACGGCGCAGCTGCGGCACTCGCCGTGCTGAATGGCGTCACCGGCGGAGCATCGACCAGCGTACGCGGCATCGCCTGCCACACCGACGGCGCAGCGCTTTCCCGCAGCGGAGCCTCTTCCGGCTCCTCAACGTCCTTGCGCTTCCGTCGTTCCCACCAGCTGAACAACCCGCCCAGCAGCGTCTCATGCGCAGCCTCCGGCATCGTGGCAGCTTCGGTTCGCTCGCCCGTCAGCCGTGCGGCAACAGCCTGCCTCTCCCGCTCGCGCCGCACCCTCGCCTCCATGCGCTCCCGCTTGCTTTCGAACACGTCCATCTGTTCGACCGCCGCATGAGCCCCGCGCTTGGCCCTCCACCGCAGCCAGCGATCCTGCATCGCCTGTAGGAACGCAAAGCGTACTGTAGCCCACTCGCGCGCCGTGTTGAACGAGAACGTCGTCGCCAAATACAGCGAGATCACCACCATCAGCCCCAGCACAATGCACGCGCCCGGCAGGTTCAGAAAATACACCATCGCATCGGCCAGCAGTCGCCCGGTCGCGCCTTCAATCGGCAGCGCACCGCGAAACAGCAGGTGCTTCGAGAACAGATAGGGCAGCAGCCCAATCGCCGCCGGTGCAAACACCACCCACATCCCCAGCCCAATGCTCCGCGACACCGCCGAGCCAGCAGGCGTCGACCGCAGCCAGCAGTACCCGATCCGCCCCAGCACCACCGGCAGAAAGAATGCAGCCACCCCAATCAGTTGCAGCAGCGCATCTGCAAGATACGCGCCAACGATGCCCGTCCAGTTATGTGCGGGACGGCCCGAGATGTACCCCCCCACCGTATTCAGCGAGGGATCGGTCGGCGTATACGTGGCCAGCGCGAGAAGAAGGAGACCGGCACCCACCAGCACCGCCAGCCCAATCAGTTCATTCAGGCGGCGATTGCGCGTCGGTGTAGCGATAAGTCGTAGGGTTTTCATAGGGGTACGCGGTTGCCTCCATCGATGCCCGATCGCCGCACACGAAGACGTGCGCACCGCATCACGGTACCTTCAAA
>JBDTDX010000123.1:0-2047 GCA_039922815.1 Granulicella sp. | reverse complement strand
TGCAGCACATGGAAGGCTACGTCACCTCGAATCGATACGATCTGGATCGCCAATTCCGCGATCTGGAACACTAGGAACCCACGATGGAAAGCGGTCAGTTCTTCGTACTACTCATCATCATCATCGTCTTCGGCGCACGGATCTTTCGAGATCATCTGCGCCACAAGCAGATTCAGCCGCGCGAGGATCCGCAATACCAGGCGCGTATCGAGGCACTGGACCAGCGCGTGAGGACGCTGGAGCGCATCGTGACGGACAAGGGTTACGACTTGAAGCGGGAATTCGAGAAGTTGTGAGTGTTTCGATGGCTTCGCTGTGCCGATTGACGCATTCGCAGAAATGGACGGCTGAAACGAAGTATCGAATGACACTCGTCGAGTTGGCCTGAGATCTGGCTTGATACCTCTCACCGTATTGACTATGGTAATCGCTGGATTTTCAGGCGCTCAGGGACATGGCAAAAAACGACCAACCACCTCTACCGCTCGGTCATGGACGAGAGCTTCACGATCAATGTCGGGGAGTACCCTGGCGACGGTGTTCTAGATCCTCGTTGGCAAGACACGTCCTACATCGACCGCAAGGGCAACACCAGGATTAGTCGGGCTGACGTTCGGGTGCGAGGCTCAGAGGTTGAGCCTGTTGGAGGCACATCTCTTCACGATGTGCCTCGCTGGTACAGCGCGCCGGACTTTTGGATTCCAGAAGGGACGGAATATTCCGAGGCGGATATTCACATCCACAGGGACGATGATCTGCGCACCAGTCCTTACAACAGAAAACTCTCCGGATACCACTACCAACTTGAACCGAAGTTCAAAATGCCAGTGCTTGCGTTCAAGGGGGCTTTGAACAATATGGCGCGCGCCGCTGTCGTCCGACAGATTGCGCTGGCGGGCAGCAAGGCCAAGGCTTAGGCGATCCAACATGCCTCAAATAAGCATCTCGACCCTCATTTTTGCAATCGAAGCCATTGCAGGAGAAATCAAGGAACTGCAGCAAGCAATCGATGCTGGTGAGACTGTGCCTGAAGATTTTCAGCGCATGGACGATCTGATGGATGCCGCCCGCGAGTTGGAGCGCGAATACGATGAGGTCGCCAAGACGGTGCTGAGCCTCATGCCCTACAGCGAACTAGTGGGTCAGTGACAAGCGGTTGAATTCGGCCCCGAAAGTCAGCCAGACGAGTTGAACTCGATGGGCCGAATGGGAGCACGCACTATCCAAATGCACGCTCCTCGATTTGGGAAACCCAAAACGCTACCAACACCGAGTGCCCCCAAGCTGGACTTGGCGTCGCCGCAGCCTCTGGCCGAAATCCTCAAGAAATAGCTCAGTCGGCGCAGTTATGAGAAGTCGACAAAGCGCTTCGACCTGCTGCGGAGGGCGAGTGGCTTTTCTCTGCGTGGCCAGAGAAAAGCCACCACTGCGCCGCAGGAGCGGCGCGAACAGCGAAGCTGACCCGAAGGGCTGAGGGCAGGATGCCCGGAGTAAAAGAGAGGCCACCCCACTTGGCGCTTGCCGGGCTTCGCCCGCCAAGTCCGTGAGCCGCGGCCGGGCTTTTCGACAGGGCTCCTGCCCTGACGAAAAGGAGCCGACATCGGGCAACCGCTCCTGCGTTGCCTCAACTCGTGCATCCATGCACTCGCCATGTCGACTCCCCTACGGGCCTGTCGCCCACGACTCACCGCCGCACAGGGGATGGAAACGTCAAAGGCAAGAGCAAGGAAAGCGTGAATTCGCAACGCAGCTATTACCTATGCAAATACACCTAAGTTCGACGGCTACCTTCATTAGCGAAAGCGCGCGCTCGGAAATGCACGGTGATCCGCTGCGTTTAACTCCGCAGAACGATGAGAATGAATAAATGAGAATGAAGTTGCGCTTCGCCTGTTGTCTCTTGGCGGTATCTACCGCTGCGGGAGCCGTTGTCATCAGGGCTGACGTGAATGATGCCCGCTATCGAATTCCTGCCAATGCTATCCCTGCGTTGGCTGATCTGCCCGGGGAGGGGCATGGAGTCTTGATTGCACCACGGTGGGTGGTG
>JBDTDX010000122.1:0-12957 GCA_039922815.1 Granulicella sp. | reverse complement strand
GAGCAGGGGAACGAAGGTGAAATCGTGGCCGCCGAATTCAGCTACAGCGCGGAGGATGTTGGTGGCTTCGCGGGTGACTTCAGGACCGATGCCGTCTCCGGCGAGTGTGGCAATTTTGAGCTTCATTAGCTAACTCCAAAAAAAGGAAGAGGGTGTAGGGAAGAGAGGCCAAGCCTAGGCGGTGACTGTGTCGCTCTCGTGGTGTACGAGGAGGCCGAGCAGGTCTTGATCGTAGATGGCTTTTTTGCGGTCGGTCAGATCGGTGAACCGGTGATAGACCTGATCGAGCTGCTCACGGGTGAGCGGGTGGCCGAGCTCGGCGAGCCGTTGTTCCAGAACGCGGCGGCCGCTGTGCTTGCCGAGGACGAGATTGGTCCCGGTGGCGCCCACCGAGGCTGGAGTCATGATCTCGTAAGTAAGCGGGTTGGCGAGCATACCGTGCTGGTGGATGCCGGCCTCGTGTGCGAATGCGTTGGCGCCCACCACAGCCTTATTGGGAGAACAGCCGAAGCTGATGCATTCGGAGAGCATCTGGCTGGTGGGATAGAGCTGCGGCATGACAATGTTTGAGGTAAACGGGTAGAGGTCCTGACGCACCATGATGGCAGCAGCGACCTCTTCGAGGGAAGCGTTGCCGGCGCGCTCCCCGATGCCGTTGATGGTGCACTCCACCTGGCGGGCGCCACCGGTGATCCCGGCGAGAGTATTGGCGACGGCCATGCCAAGATCGTTGTGGCCGTGGGTGGAGAGGATGACATTCTCGATGCCAGGAACACGCGCGGCCATGATGCGATAAAGGTTTGTATATTCGTTCGGCGTGGTGTAGCCGACGGTGTCCGGCAGATTGATGGTTGTGGCTCCAGCCTGGACTGCGACGGTGATGATTTCTACCAGAAAGTCGATGTTGGAACGCGTGGCATCCTCGGCGGAAAACTCAACTTCATCGACCAGGGTACAAGCCAGGCGAACACCCTCGTCAGCCTGGGCGAGCGCCTCGGCACGGGTGATCTTGAGCTTGGCCTCGAGATGGAGGTCGGAGGTGGCAAGGAAGATGTGGATGCGGGATCGTGCGGCCGGCTCGAGCGCATAGGCGGCGGCCTTGATGTCCTCGCGTTTGCAGCGGGCGAGGGAGGCGATGACCGGGCCGCGGACTTCGCGGGCGATGGTGCGGATGGAGTCGGAATCGCCTACCGATGCGATGGCGAAGCCAGCCTCGATAATGTCTACGCCGAGATCGGCGAGCTGGTGCGCCATGCGGAGCTTTTCGCCAGGATGCATGGTGCAGCCGGGTGACTGTTCTCCGTCGCGGAGGGTGGTATCGAAGAAGAGAATCTGATCGTTATCGGGCATGAGACTTCGTAACCTCAGGCTGCTTTGATTAATCATAACGCAGGCTTATGATTGGGCGTAGCGATATTACTATTTCTAATTTTAGTATTCGTGATCGTTAGCCGACGCAGCCATGGGAGAGTGCGATGGATTTGTTCCAACTGGAGACCTTTCTTGCGGTAGCCGAAGAGCGAAGCTTCTCGCGTGCCGCAGCGCGGCTGCATCGGACGCAGCCTGCGGTGAGTCAGGCGATCTCCAAGCTTGAGGGCGAACTAGGCGAGGTGTTGCTCGATCGCTCGTCGCGGGATGGAACGCTGACGGATGCGGGCGAGGTGTTGCGAGAGTATGCGCAGAAGCTGTTGAACCTGCGGTCGGAGGCAACGGGCGCGCTCGGCGAACTGCGTGAGTTGCACAGGGGGCGGCTGAATCTGGCGGCGAACGAGCATACCTGCCTCTATCTGCTGCCGATGCTGGACGAGTTTCGGCGGCAGAATCCTCGGATCAAAGTGTCGGTACACCGGGCACTGGCGAGCCGAATTCCCGATGAAATCCTGATGCATTCAGTGGACATTGGGGTCTTGTCGTTCCGTCCGGATGATGCGCAGGTGAAGTCGGTTGTGGTGTATCGAGACGACCTGGTGTTCGTCGTCAACCCGCAGCACCCGCTGGCCAAGGCGGAGGAGGTGTCGATCCGCCAACTGGGGGCGCTGAACTTTATTGCGCATAGCATTGCCTCTCCGCAACGGCAGAAGGTGATCCAGATCTTCAACCGGCACAAGACGCCGCTCAAGATGGGAGTGGAACTGCCCTCATTGGAGGCGATTAAGCGGTTTGTCGAGATGGGGAATGGAGTCGCCCTGGTGCCAGGATTGACGCTGCGGCGGGAGTTGGCGAGTGGGACGCTGGTGCGGGTCAAGATCCATGAATTGCAGATCGATCGAAAGCTGCGCCTGGTTTACAGGAGACAGGCGACTCTTTCCCACGCTGCGCTCGCCTTTCTGAAGGTGGTTGAGGCCTACGCGGAGACTCATGGAGACCCCTATTGCTTTGTGGCAGAGCGAGGGGCCTAGGAGGCAAAAGATCTTTCAAAAGAATTATTTTTCTTCTCAAACAATTTTGACCGCTCGCTCGTCTTTAGCACTAGCCTGACCCCGGGACACTCCGGTATTGACGTTATGAGAGAGAGTTGCCAATGAAAATGACTATGTTTCGCAGATATGCCACGCGCATCGGCGCGGTGGCTTTGTGTAGCGCCGCTCTATGCACGACGCCGATGTTGGCGCAGGGCGGACGCATGATGCAGACGCCAGAGCAGCAAGTGGCTGCACTGGATACTGCGGTGACCTTAACCGCTGACCAGAAGCCGAAGGTCCAGGCGATCTATGAAGCGGATGCCAAGAAGCGTGCCGACCTGATGTCGGCACAGGACCCGGACATGCGCACAAAGATGACGGCCATGCGCACGGAGGAGCAAGCGCAGATCAAGGCAGTCCTGACGGACGAGCAGAAGCCGAAGTACGAGGCGATGCTGGCCGCGCAGCCTCGGGGAGGGCGTGGTGGTGGTGGTGCTCCTGCTGGAGCTCCTCCTCAGTAAGGCGTTCTGACGAAGAATACGATCTGGCCGGAGGGGAGAGATTTCCGTCCGGCCATCTTCTTGCACGCTGGCACTTCGTTCGGACCCTGTAGCGGTTACAATGAAAGAAAGTGGCGGTGCCTGTCATGGTTGTGCGTAAGTGCATCCAGGCGAAAACTCGGGGCAATGTCGCGCAAACATTAAGGGGTTCGACGAAGAATGAAGAAGACGATGTTGTTGTGCGCACTGATGCTGTCAGCAATGACCGCTTTCGGGCAGGAGAGCCGGCAGGATGTAAGCGCCAGCGCCTTTGGATTGATTTCTCCGGATGTGGTGGGCAATGCCGTACACAAGTCGGCGACCACGTCCATCGGCTTCCTTGGCAGTTACCGTTATCTGCTGACGCCGCGAAGCGGACTGGAGTTGAATTACGGCTTCACCCAGAACGACAATAAGTACATTACGAGCTTCACGAACGCTCGGGTTCATACGCGCCAGCAGGAGCTTTCGGGCGCTTATGTGTACAACATGACCTTCAAGAACTTCAACCCGTTCGCAGAGCTCGGCGTTGGCGCCATGATCTTCTCGCCGATCAAGGACTTCGGGTCGAACAATCTTGATGTGAAGCAGAATACAAACCTTGGCGCACTCTTTGGTGCAGGTGTCGCCTATGAGATCAGCCCAAGCTTCGACATTCGACTTCAGTATCGCGGCTTCCTTTCGAAGACGCCTGATTTCAGCCATACGAATGAGATCTTCAAGACGAATCGATATGAAGTGATCTCCACACCCGCCGTGGGTATCGCCTATCACTTTTAGAAAGTATTTCATCGCTCAAAAATCCCCGGTATAGGCCGGGGATTTTTGTGTGAGGACCTTGTGTTTTATTTGAAATGGTAGGCAGCCCCGACACTGAGCAGACTGGGCGACAAGCCATTCTGCAGAAGCGGACCTGAGAGCCATTTCTGTGCTTCATAATCGACGCGCACATTAAGGAAGGGCAGCACTCTGTAGTCGGTTCCGCCGCCGAAGGCGTAGAGGTTATAGGCGAGATTAGCCTGATCGCCTGGAAAATTGAAGACGCCTCGACCGACCATGAACTTACCGTATGGTTGGAAACGACCATAGCGACGCGAGTAGCGGCCACCGATCTCGTACGTGCGCTCGTAGATCCCTTTGGGTTGGCCGTCACTCATATAGTGAAAGGCGGCTTCCACACCGATTCCGTGACGAAAGTCCAGGTCACCGTAAAATCCAAAGCCGTTAAAGCGCTTTTGAGAATAATCCGATCGACCGTTGACGTAGGTGACACCAACCTGAGCTTCGGCGAGCCGCGTAGCGGTCGGAAGTGCCTGAGCATGCACGATCCCTGTTCCGGTAGCGGCGAGTGTAAGTGCGATCAGTGCTTTCAACATGGATGAGTTGACCTGGAAGAAGAAGTGGATTTGAATCCCTGGTTGGAGCAATCTCGTAGCGATGTAAGTGATATCGGTAATCTCGAGACTGACATGAACCGCCCCACGGCACTACGCGACAAATGTTTTGATGCGTAATTCTGATTGGAATGAACATTTGGTACGAAGAAACGTTCACTCCAATTAGGCAATCGACTTCCTTTCCCGGACTATTGCTGCGGTTGTGCCGCCGGAGGCGCGATAGCGGCCGGATCGGCTCCTGGCGCTGCTGCTGGTGGTGCTGCCAGTGCAGGGTCAGCCGGAGCTTTGTAATAGGAGAGCTTGATATAGATGGGCGCTATTTCGAAGGGCATCTTGTCTGCGGCCATCAAGAGCGGCTCAAAGGTGCTGTGCAGCGCGATCACCTGGTCTGTCCACGGATCGTAGCGGAGGAAGCTCGAAAGGGGCATGGCAGCCTGCTGCTTCAGGTTCGCCTGATCCAGTTTGCCGCCTTTGGCTGCGAGCGCCTGGAGCCAGAAGGTATGGTTTTTGTCGTTGCTCATCAGGCCGTCGCCGATCATCGGTTCGGTGAGCGAACGCAGTGCCTTGGAACGCTGCTGGAGCTGCTGTAGGTAGAGACCGAAATACTGCTGGCCGTCGACGAGTTCCTTGGCGCTCAAAAGTTCCACGGCCTTCTTCGCTGCGGCGACGTTCTCCGCGTTGGTGTGGTGCATGGGGATTTTGCTGAAGACCGACGTGGACGGGAAAAGCAGGGTGTCGCTGAAGGCATATTTCGTGTCCAGACGATGGCCAAGGACAATATGGCCCAGTTGGAAGGCAAGTGCGGCGTTGAGGTTCCCCATCTGCTGCGCGCCATCTTGAGTAATGACGGCTGTAGTGTCGATGAGGCTCTTTGAGAGAACGATGGTGTTGCCGATAGCCATCGACTCCAAAGGCTCTGTCAGAAGGGTGCGGACGCGGATGGGACGCGAGAGCTGGATTCCGTTATAGATAAGGATATTGTTGGCGAGATCGGCGAGTGTCTTGTCAAAGTCACTGGGGGCGTCAAGCAGACCGGCCTGGAAGAGCCGCTCGACTACGTTATCCTCGGCCTCCTTGACCCATTCGCGCTGCGCCCCGAGCGGGCTAACATCCTGAGCATCATTACTGACGTCGGTGGCACCGACCACATCGAGCGAAGTGTTTTCCGCCTCGGAAGCCGGTACTTTCAACACATATCCCCAGATATGATTGATGGCTTTGAACTTAAGGGTCTTGGTGTTGCTGCGGGAGTCGCTCTCTTCCACGTAAAAGGCGGTGGGGAGCCAGAGGTTGGGCTGGACGTTGGTGCGCCAGCTGTCGAAATGGTAATACTCGCTCACGGACTGTTCGCTTCCGGCAAAATCTCCGTTGAAACGAACAACGTTGCCGTTATTGCGTTCAATCCAGATACGGCCGTAGAAGCGTCCGACACTGCGTTTGCCGGAGATGGGCGTGACGTCGAAGACGGAGGTTGGCACACTGCCCAGGAAGTCATTGCGGACAAAGCCAAACGCGTAGTGCTGACGGTCGAAGCCGTTGGAGTCCATGAGGATCATCTGCACGAAGCCTTCCTGGTGGAAGGTCAGGCGGAGAATGTTGGACAGGCCAGAGAGAAAGGAGCTTGTCTGCTTGAACATCCCCTTCTTCTGCGCGTTACCAGCCTTGTAAGTGTCGTTGTCGATCACCTTGTCGAAATCCACGCGGCCAAGGAAGTGCTGGTCCGATTCCGGTACCTGGATGAGGTTCTTATCCGGCCGCATGTTCTGAATGTAGGTTTCGACCAGAGGAGACCGCTCTTTGAGAGCCTTGATGACGATCTTTTCCTGCACGATGGCTTTATCGATCAGTGCATTCTGAGCGGGAGTCAACTTCTTGGAGGACATGACGTCCTGGTTCTTCTTTTTCTTTTTGCCGAAGATCGGAACGGCGCCTGCCACAGCGGGAAGCGTGCTTAGAGCAAAAAAAGCCAGCAGCATGACTGCGGTGGTCCTGTTGCGAAAGATCATATCGTTACAGCTCCTGTGATTCCCGAGAAATAGGGTCCAGCACTATTGATTCGATACTAGACGAAACAGATTGCGTAGATGTAGATGAAGCCTAGCTTGCGAGCTGGAAGGCTACGTTGACGATTCCTTCCCAGTCGGTGGGACGTCCGGTGGCATCGAGCGCTGGCTGAAATCTGGTGCCGCGTACCGCATTCTCGGCTGCCTGGTCCAATCCGTGGCCGAGACCGTTCGAAATGCCGAGGACTTCGACCGAGCCTGCTGCCGATACCCGAAGGCGTACCGACACGGTGCCTTCAAGGTGCATGGCACGAGCTTCTGCAGAGTATTCCGGCCGAGGCTTGAAGACGACCTTCGGTCCGCTCTTGATGGCGGCAGAGGTGGGCTCCATTTGTTTGGACGCGGGCGGGGGAATGGCGACGCCAAGATTGACCTGCCCGGCGACGCGGCCCGTAGCATTATTGGGCCCGGCACCTCCGGCCACACCAAGTTTTACGCCTTGAACGGCACGAACGCCGTTACCGGCGAGGGTGGTTCCCCCAGGACTGCCGGAGCCGAGATTGACCCGGGAGGCCGCAGGGCCGCTACCCGAGTTCGACGCTGGCATGCCGGCAAGTCCGCGCTGACCGAGATTGACGGAGCTTGTGGCAGGGCGATTCGAGGGTGCGATCGGGTTGTCGGCATGGCCGAGAGCAACGGCTGAGGGATGGGGGTCGTTATTAGGAACCGAGGCTGCCATGGGATGCGCGAGGCTCACCACCGCTGGGGCTGGGGGAGCAATGACGCGCATAGGCGGCGCGGGAGCAAGCACCGGCGCAGGCTGGTTCATCTTGACCACCGGCTGCGGCGGGAGTTCGGGCACCTTAACCTGAGGGATATTGATTTTAGGAGGTTGAACGGCTACCTTCGGAGGCGGAGGAAGCTTGGGAATGATGGGAGGTTTGATAATCTCTGGCGGCTTCGAGACCGGAGTGGGAGCAATCAGCATCGTGACCTGAGGCTTGGCATCGCTCATTTTTTTGGCGGCAAGGCCGAGCAAAATCGCCACCAGGATCAGGGCGATATTGATCGTTGCAGAGGTAAAGACCGAAGCCTTGCTCTGGTGTCCAGCGTCAAGTACGCCAAAGTGGGCGAACTGTCGGCTAGGCCGAGAAAACTCTTCCGACGAAATAGGCTTTACCATAGTGCGTTCCTTGAAAGTTCAGATGCGCCGATTTTCCTCTGCGCATTATTTTGAGTAAAAGCAACTTCAATCACTAAAGGGCGACTCTCGTTTCAGGGTGGCAAAGTTCTCAGTTCTGTTCCGGTCTACTACGTTCGGGCCAGACATCTGGGATTCAATACAGCAGTCCTCAAAATTGACTTTCAAGTCTAGGTACCAGTTTACGATATTTGTAAACAAATGACGAAAGCCAACCCCTGGCGGTTTGGGTCCAGGCCCAAAATATGGCCAACATCCGATAAAAACCAAGAAATGACTTTCTTTGATGGCATTCGGCTTTAAGGAAACGTCGCTGGTAGTTTTAACGGTAGAGATTGACGAAAGGTTAGGGTTTTGATGAAGATTTTGGTCACAGGAGGCGCCGGATACATTGGAGGCACGGTTTCGCGGATACTTCAGGGCAGAGGGCATGAGGTGACGGTATTCGATAATTTCTGCCATAGCCGACGATCGGCGGTCGCTGAAAGCGTCCGTCTGGTCGAAGGCGATCTTGCGGATCGTGGTCTCCTGGAGAGCACGTTGCGGGAAGGTCAGTTCGATGGCGTGATGCATTTCGCCGCTCTGATTGAAGCAGGCGAGAGCATGAAACGTCCGGAGTTGTACTTCCGGGCAAACACGGCGGCTACACTGACCCTTCTCGAGGCGATGCAGGCGACGGGGCACCAGAAGCTGGTCTTCAGTTCGACGGCGGCGTGCTACGGGGAACCGGAGAGCACGCCCATCCGGGAGGATGCACGTCTGCTCCCCACGAACCCTTATGGGGAGAGTAAATTGCTGGTGGAGCAGATGCTGTTGTGGATGAACCGTATTCACGGGATGCGTTATGCGAGTCTGCGCTACTTCAATGTGGCGGGGGCGATCGAGGGCTACGGGGAGGCGCATGAGCCGGAGTCGCACCTGATCCCGCTCATTCTGGATGTTGCACTGGGACGGCGCGATGTCATCAAAATCTTCGGGCGGGACTATCCGACCCGCGATGGTTCCTGCGTTCGGGATTACATCCACGTCGAGGATCTGGCAAACGCCCATCTGCTTGCGCTCGCTGCGCTGGAAGATCAAAGCCGCCTTATCTACAACATCGGCAGCGGTGCGGGCTTCAGCGTGCTGGAGGTGATCGAATCCGCACGGAGGGTGACGGGCAGGCCGATTGCTGTAGAGGAGTGTTCACGGCGGGAGGGCGATCCGGCGGTGCTGGTCGCCAGCTCCGAGAAGATCAAGAACGAACTTGGATGGTCGCCAAAGTTCGGCGATCTTGACGCGATTGTGGCGAGCGCCTGGGAGTGGCACCAGAAACGGTATGCCTGAGGGCGCATTGAGCTATATGGCCGAAGCTTTCTAATGGGTGACGATGATTCCCGCTGGCCTGCGAGTTTCCTGAGTGCGCTGCTGTAACCTTCGAGCGGCGGTGCGAGTTGCGATTCATTGACCGCGGCTCGTCAGCCGCCGTACAAATCGAATCCAAAACGGCCAGTGTGAAATGAAGCCGAGAACGAATCCGACCAGCATGGGCCAGTAAGGACTCATGATGCTTCGAGTCCACTGGCGACGCGACGATTGCATCACGCAGTGGTTTACCAGAACGGGGTATCGATTGGAACCTGCCTGTGATCCTGGTGCTACCCTTCCCACGCTGCAATCGGTACTTTGACTCGGTCTGAAGTGGCTGTTAGAACGATTGGGGACTACTTCTTTCCGGAATGCCGGTGAGAGGAGGAAAGATGAGGACGCAATGGCAGCTTTGACGGGGAATGAGAGTGTAGGGACGAACATGGATTCTCTGCTTCGGGAGAAGCGGGTATTTGCGCCGCCAGCCGAGTTCGCAGCTAAGGCTCATGTGAAGAACATGGCGGAGTACGAAGCTTTGTATCGCCTCAGCATCGAGGATCCGGAGTCGTTCTGGACCGAGGCGGCGAAGGAACTGGATTGGTTCGCTCCGTGGACGAAGGTGCATAAGGGAGCGATCGCAGAGTCGAAATGGTTCGTCGGCGGCAAACTGAATCTTTCGCACAATTGTGTTGATCGTCACGCGCTTGGTGCGCGCAAGGATAAGGTCGCACTCTTGTGGGAAGGTGAGCCGGGCGAAGTGCGCAAGCTTACCTATGGAGATCTGCATGAGCAGGTACAGCGGTTCGCGAATGTGCTGAAAGACCTCGGGATTCGCAAGGGCGATCGGGTCGCCATTTATATGGGAATGTGTCCGGAACTGGCGATTGCACTGCTGGCGTGTGCGCGGATTGGTGCGGTGCATTCGGTGGTCTTCGGAGGCTTTGCCGCTCATGCAATCGCGGACCGAGTGAACGACTCCGAGTGCGTCGCGGTGCTCACGCAGGACATCAGCTATCGTCGTGGCGGAGAGGTGAAACTGAAGGCGATTGTGGATGAGGCGCTTACAAAGTGCTCGACGGTGAAGAACGTTGTGGTCTTTCAGCGAGCACCCTCGGTGACGATCAACATGCAGGCAGGCCGCGACATCTGGTGGCACGAGGCGATGGCAAAGGCTGCGCCGGAATGCGCGGCAGAGTGGATGGATTCCGAAGATCCGCTCTACATCCTCTATACGTCCGGGACGACAGGGAAGCCAAAAGGGCTTGTGCATACGACCGGCGGCTATTCTCTGGGAACCTATCTGACGAGCAAGTATGTCTTCGACCTGCGCGAGGAAGATGTGTATTGGTGCACAGCGGATATCGGCTGGGTGACAGGGCACAGCTACGTTGTTTATGGGCCGCTGCAAACTGGCGTGACGGTCATGATGTACGAAGGCGCACCGAACTGGCCGGAGCCGGACCGGTTCTGGAAGATTGTGGATGCGCATAAGGTTTCGGTCTTCTATACGGCACCGACAGCCATTCGCGCCTTTATCAAGTGGGGCAAACAGTGGGTCGATAAGTATTCGCTAGCGTCGTTGCGGCTGCTGGGTACGGTGGGCGAGCCGATCAATCCAGAGTCGTGGATGTGGTTCCAGCGAGAGATTGGGAAGGATCGCTGCCCGATCGTCGATACCTATTGGCAGACGGAGACAGGAGCCATCATGATTGCGCCGGTTCCGGGTGCGGTGCCGGCAAAGCCTGGCTCGGCGACGCTGCCGTTCTTCGGGATCTCGCCGGCAGTGGTGACTCGCGAAGGCAAGCAGGTGCCGGATGGGCAAGGCGGTCTGCTGGTCTTTCAGAAGCCGTGGCCGTGGATGGCGCGGACGATCTATGGCGATCACGAGCGCTTCAAGGAGACCTACTTCAGCGCGGTTCCTGGCTGTTACTTTACTGGTGACGGTGCCAGGCGAGATGAAGACGGCTACTACTGGCTGATGGGCCGCGTGGACGATGTAATCAACGTGAGCGGACATCGGCTGGGTACGATGGAGATTGAGTCGGCGCTGGTGGCGCATCCGAAGGTCGCTGAAGCTGCCGTCGTCGGGCGCTCGCATGAGTTGAAGGGCCAGGCAATCGCGGCCTTCGTAACACTCGAAGAAGGACACGAGCCGACTGAAGATCTGAAGCAGGAGCTACGTCAGTGGGTCGCGAACGAGATTGGCGCGCTGGCGCGTCCTGACGACCTGCGCTTTGCAGAGAGCCTGCCGAAGACGCGGTCGGGCAAGATCATGCGGCGTCTTCTGCGGGAACTTGCGGAGACGGGCGAGGTAAAGGGCGATACAACTACGCTCGAAGACTTGAGCGTGATCGCTAAGCTGCGCGGGCATGAGGAGTGACGGTTATTTCCGTATGGGCTAAACCCGTACACTCTAAGAGTTGCTGCTTCTGAGGCTTGTTAGGGTTTGGGCAGGGAACAGCAGGTGCCGACGGGCGGAGCGTCGTTCGCGCTGGCTTCCATCGCGACCTTCCACTTTCCGTTCTCGATCTTCTTCCAGACGGTGATGTAGCGGCCAGCGGTCTCGATGGGTTCGCCGTTCTTGTCCTTCGAGTGGCCGACGTAGCGACCCCAGGTGAAACCCATGTCGTTTGCAGAGCCCATCTGCGCACCTTCGGTGATCCAGCTGAGTTGATACTCTTTCGGGCTCCAGTTGGCCTGCGCGGTTACGGCGGTGAATCCGAGAATGGCAGCTTTGCCGTTATTGAGTGTTACGCCATCGAGGGCGAACCAGTCGCGAAAGGCTATGCCGCCGCGGGTTTCGACATCCTTCGAAAATTTCTGATCGAGTTGCATCAACTCGATGACACTGGGCGAGAGCGTTGTCTCGGCCAGCGGGCTGGTGATGACCTGTCGCTGGGGAGCGAGTGGGTCGAGCGGCGCTCCCGCGACGGGGATGGTTCCGATCTGGGCGGCGAGGGGCAGGGTGAGCGTGGCGCAGAGGAGTGCGGCGAGGCGGATCATGCAGAGATGGTAGCAGCGCGGTAGCGGGGGAATGCAAGTCGTGTTGGTTCTCTTCTCCAGCGTGGCGGGTTCTCTACTCAGAGAGAAGGATTATCGCCCCAGGTGTTTGTCAAAGAATCCAGCCATAATCTGGTAGGCCTCTTTCGATTCGGGAAGGGAGACGTTGTTCCAGAAGGCGTGGGGCAGAGCCTCGAAGACGACCAACTGGGCGTCGACTCCGGCGCGGAGGTAAGCGCGGTGAAGAATCGTGGTTCCGCTGAGAAGCATGTCGCGGCCGCTGGTGATGAAGAGAGTGGGCGGAAAGCCTTTGAGATCGGCGTACATGGGGGAGAGAACTGGATCTTTGGGGTCGGTCGAGCCGAGGTATTCGGTGTTGTGGACGGCGGGGTTTGGCGGATCGAGGTGCCCGGCCAGGCCGCTGAGCGCATACATGGCGGAGGAATCGCCTGCCTGGCTGAAGTCGCCAAGGCCGGAGAAGATACCGGTTACGGCGGGAAGCGGCAGATTGAGCTGCTTGAGCTTTACCGTGACTTCAGCGGTGAGGATTGCTCCGGCGGAGGTTCCGTAGAGGCCGATGTTAGCGGGCTTGTAGGTCTTGAGGAGCTCTTTGTAGACGGCGATGGCATCGTCGAGACCGGCGGGAAAGGGATGCTCAGGCGCGAGGCGGTAAAGGACAGCGACGACCTTGGTGCCGGTGAGGTTGGCGATGGGAATCGTCTCGGTGAGCGAGCCGGAGTCGGAGTTGAAGCCGCCGCCGTGAAGATTGATGAGGACGCGGTCGCGTTTTTCAGGTGCGATGGTCGTCGGGGTGACGATGAGGACGGGAATGCCTGCGATGGTATCGGGGGCGATGTTGACCGGATAGACCAGTTTGGAGGCTTCGCCCGCGCCTTTCTGCCATTTATCGGTTCCGGCGCGACGTTGTTCCAGCGTCTGAGGGACGGTGGCGTCGGAGACGACGCGGGAGAGAACTTTGCGAGCTTCGGGGCTGACCGTGGTGGGTACGGGCACGACGCGGGTGACGGTCGCGGTACCGTCCGGCGCGATGGTGCTGTGATCGGCGGG
>JBDTDX010000121.1:0-7376 GCA_039922815.1 Granulicella sp. | reverse complement strand
CGACGGTGCTGGATGCGGGGACTCCGCTGTCGAGCGACGTTCGGCTGTATGCGCAGTGCATGAAGGATCATCCAGGCGGGGTGACGCTGCTTGCGCTTAATCTGGGCCGCACGGAGGACCAGACGCTTGAGCTGCCCGAGCGCTCGATGCGTTACACGCTTACGGCTACTGAGCTGATGAGCAAGAGCGTGGAGTTGAATGGGAAGAAGCTGGAGCTTGCGGCGAACGGGGATGTTCCTGCGCTTGCTGGGGTTGGGGCGGCGAAGGGTACGGTTGCGCTGCCGGCGGCGAGTATTACTTTTCTGGCGATTGGGGATGCTAAGAACGCTGCGTGCAGATAGTGGCGCTTTGGGAGTGGGAGTGTTCGATCCCACCCTTCGCAAAATGCGCGAAGGATGGGGCACCCGGAGATGATTTGGAGGGATGAGTTGATGTGAACGGACGCCGCTGCGTCAGCATTGCGAATGCAGGTCCTTCGGCTCGCTTCTCTCGCTCAGGATGACAGTTTTTTTAGTGGGCGGGAAAAGAGGCAAGGGCGAAATGCAGGGGTCCTTCACTGCGCTCAGGATGACGGCGTAAAACAGGCAACAGCAAGGGCAAACGCAGATTGCTCCGCTTTGCTTGATTAATCCGCGGAAGGCCGTTCTACTTTGTCGACGACGAGGACGGCGATGGGTCCTTTGGTGGCTTCGAGTTTGAGGCCGAGTTGCTGCTGGATCGCGGTGAAGAAGGGGGCACTGGGGGCGTCTGCGGGGGCTGCGGCGACCTCTCCGCCGAACTGGGAGTTGTCGGGGGCCCACTCGAGGTCGAAATCATATTTGCCGGTGAGGCCGGTCTTGTCGACGACGGGGCGATCGAGGATGGCGCGCTGCATAAGTGAGGCGAACTCGCCCATGGTCGCGTTGTGTGCGGGGAGCAGGATGTGCTGCGGATAGACGGTACTGATGAGCTTCGCGGGATCGTCTGCGGGAGCTGTGCTTGACTTGAGCTTCGGGCCGCCTTTGGCGACGTTGAGGGTGAAGATGGAGAACTCTTTTTGTTCGCGATGAAAGGTGAGCTTGAAGCGGTCGGCCAGCAGGGTGCGGAGCATGGCCATCTGTTCGGGGCGGCTGGGCAGAACTTCGCCTGGAGTTTTGGCGAGGATGTCGTAGTGATCGGAGTTGAGCCATGCGGGGCCGCCGGAGATGGCCTGCGGGGTGAGATCGTAGGCGGCGGCAATGAGCAGCTTGAGGGTGTAGTACTTCACCACGAAACGGTTGGTGCCCTGCATGATGATGTAGCGGCCCGCTTTTTCCTCGGGATCGACCGGCTTGATGGTGGCTACTTCGAAGGCGTCGAAGGTTGGGCGGGGGGTTGGAGACTGGGCGAAGAGACTGGAGGTGCAGAGGATGAGTGCTGCTACAGCGATCTTTGGGAACATGGGTTCACCTTCCGCGCCGGAGTTTTGGTTGGATGATTTTCTCACGGGGCTGGAGGGCGTGTCTTCGGGTGGTGGTGGTGGATACGCGATCACAGATCCAATGCAGGTCCTTCGGCTCGCTTCGCTCGCTCAGGATGACAGATTTTTTGGGGGCGGGAAAAGAGGCAAGGGCGAAATACAAGGGTCCTTCGCTGCGCTCAGGATGACGGCGTAAAACTGGCAACTGCAAGGACGACAGCAGATCCCTCCGCGTTGCTGCGGGATGACAATAAGACGGGCGGGATGGCAAACGCAGGGGCGCAGTCTCGATCCCATCCTTCGCAAAGGCGCGATGGATGGGGCACCCGGAGAGTTGGGTTCGGGGTTAGCTGAGGAAGAGTTTTTCCACGGCGAGCCAGTCGTCGACGCGGGTGTAGCCGGTGACGTTGACGTTGTGGGGCGAGGAGTAGAGGATGCCTTCGCCCTGGAAGGTTTGTAGCTGGCGGGCGTTGTCGTCGATAAGGTATTCGGCGCGGAGGATGCCCTTGTCGCCGCAGAAGACGATGTGCGAGGGCGGGATGAAGGGGAAGTGGCGTCCGAGCCAGGCATACTTCGCGGCGAAGGAGGTGGGGACCTCCATGGCGGCGGTGGCGATGAAGACCTCGTATTTGGACTGGAGGCGCTCGATGACGCGGGGGGCGTCGGGCATGACGTCGAGGACAGCGAAGAAATCGTCTGCGCGGAGATAGCTCTCGAGGGCGTTGTGGTGCTCGATGGGGATGCACTCCCAGAGATGGCGGCCGTGGAGATCGGCCTTGGTGACGGTGGTGTTGAAGGCGCGGTTGTAGCGGAGGAGATGCTCGCCTACGGCGTCGGCGATGACCTCGTCCATGTCGATGCAAATTCGTTTCTTCACATCTACCAGCTTACTGGTTTTGGCTAGGGTTTGTGACAAAGGGTTGCGGTGAGTGCGCTGGACCCGAGCGGACTTACACTACCGATTCGCACGCCAATCCTCATAGCGAAGCTATTCTCCAGCAAGGTCTTAGATCTTCGGATGCGTTGCCTCGTGTGCGTGCGCCGGAGTCAAGGCAAACCCTCACCATCCTCAGGAGTGGTCGGTTACCGATCCTTGCCAATCATGAGGATCGTGAACGACCCCGGCACCGGTGCACCCTGCCGCGGGTATCGATTGCCCCCTCCTCCCGGTCCACCCGGCGCAGCCCCTGCCGGTGGAGTCGGCGGCGGCGGCGGTGCCGGTCCGCGTTCCTGCGACATCGTAAACAGATGCCCCGTCTTGCTATCGAAGGTAATTGTCCGCGCCCCGTTCATCGTCTGCAGGTTCTGTTCCACCTCGAAAGTCGTCGGGCTCGTCTCCTTCACTATTGTCATCGTGCCGTTGCCGCCCGTGCTGAACGCCTCCAGCGTCGCTGGGTTGAACTGCGCACCGTCCGATCCACCAGCCAGCGGCAGCGTGGTCAGAATCTTCCCATCCTTCGCACTCAAGATGACCATCGTCGGCTGCGGCCGCGAGCACATCGCAAACAGCACATCGTTCTTCGCATCCAGCGCCAGTCCGTTGCATCCGCCCTTGTCCACAAACGAGTAGTGCCCCACCGCCTTCATCGTCTTCACGTCCACTGCCGTCACACCGCCCACGGCATCCTGCATCACCACATACAGCATGCCCCTGCCGTCGCCCACGCCCTGCTCCGGAGTTCCGCCCAGGTCTACGGTCCCAAGCACCGTGCCGTCCTTCGCGTCTATCACCGTCGCGTCCTTTGTCGGATGGCTGAAAACGTACACCCGCTCGTTGAACGGATCAAGATAGATTCCGTCCGGCCGCGATTGTCCCACATCAATATGCTTGATCAGCGCCAGCGTCTTGGTGTCGAACATCGAAACCTGCGGATGATCGCTCGAAAACCCATGTCCGTTCTTCGCGTCGACGGCCACACCATTCCCGCCCACGCCCGATATCTCCCCCAAGGGCTTCAGCGTGGCCAAGTCAAAAATCGTCACCCGCTCTGGAATCGCCGCCACCTCGGGCGTCGTATCCGTCGCCGGCACCGCGCCTGTCGCAGACCGCGGAATATACAACCGTCGCCCCGCAGCATCGGCGTAAATATAGTCCCAGCCACCCTCGCCGCCCACATTCGCCCGCAGCAACACCTTGTACGGACCAACCTGCTGGGCGAAGGCGACCGAACTGAAAACTATCACCATAGCTGCAACCGCAAAAGACCATCTGCGCATAAGGGTTCTCCGCGAGCGAGTATATACCGCGCGGTCGTTTCATTTTCACAATTGATTGCTCGATCATTTGCCCGAGGCAACGGTTAGGAAGGCCTGCAAGATCTTCGACCGGTGTTGAAGCGGCGGGATCGCGGAATGAAACTGATCCAGAACATGATTCTGATAATAGATTCCCTTCGACCTCGCCAAGGCTTCTCAACGAGCGCATTATCGCCGAGTCACTCACCGATGCCGATTCATCCCCTGAAGCCGGATTGTCGTCATCGATTTGGAGTTGATGGGAGGCGTGGTTAGCGGAGGGTGTCGCGGACAATGCTGGCGGCGATGCTTTCTACTGGGACGGTTTTGCGCTGGGGGGCGTCGCGGGCGGGGTCGTAGTAGAGGAGGCGGCCGCAGGTTTCGCAGGTCATCATGGTCTCGTCGTTGGCGCGGTCGCGGAGGTCGTTCCACTTCTGGGGGCGGACCATCATCTGGCAGGCCATGCACTTCTGGTTGAGGGCCTCGGCGACGGCGGTGCCTTTGCCTTTAGCGATGCGGTCGTAGGTGGAGAGAGCGGCCTCGTCGATCTGCGGGCGGAGGGCGGTGCGGAGGGCTTCGACGGCGGCGAGGGCGGTTTTGTCGGCGGCGATGGTGGCGGCGGCACGGGTGCGCTCGCGGGCGAGGGTGGCGGTCGCATCGGTAACGGCTTCATCGGCTTTGGCGCGCTGCGATTCGACGCCCTCGGTGCGCTCCATGGATTCGAGCTCGGCGTCTTCCAGCTTGCTGATCTCGCCCTGCGCGAAGGCGATCTCGTGCTCGAAGGCGGTGACCTGGATGGTATTGGTAGCGAGGTCGAGCTGCTTGCGGACGCGGCTGATCTTGGCCTGATGGTCCTTGACGTCGGACTCCTGGCGGCGGCGAAGGACTTCTTCTTTGGCGAGGAGGTCGAGGATGACGGCGCGCTGGCCTTCGACTGCCTTGAGCTTCGTTTCGAGGCTGGCGATGAGCTTGGGCAGGGCGGCGATCTCGTCGCGGAGGCGCCTGGCCTCGAGATCGTGGGTCTGCAGGGTCATCATTTTTTCAAGGTCTGGATGCATCGTGTCCCTCGCTCTGATCGACTCGTTCGCGGTGTTGGCGCGAGAGTCGAAGTCTAGCATTATGGTACGTCGAGGATAGGGTGGGTGACGTGGTGGGGCGAAGGTAATAACTCCTGTTCCTCTCAAACTGTTACTAAAGGAGGCTTCAAAAATTTAGTGGAGGTTTTGTTTGGCAAGACTCGTGTCAACGGATTGAGAAGCGCACGGCGATAGACCATAATAGGGGAGATACTGTGGGCTGGTGGCTCACGGATTGACCCTGCTTTGCCTTGCCCTAGCGGCGTTCTCCTTTGCCTACATCCCCCAGGACAGGACACGATAATGCGACTTTGGAATGACTATGAAGGAACGACGATTGCGGAAGCTTACCCGATCGAAAAACTGATCCGTCCCGAGGGCCGCAGCGCCTTCTTCTCCACGAAAAATGGGACGGGTGTGCCGGCGGTGATCCGGCTGATTGAATCGATCAATGATGAAGGCGAGATTCTACAGCGGTGGAAGACGGTGGCGAGCCTGAACGAGACACACCTGGTGACGCTGAAGAAGTTCGGGCAGACGGTGTTCGAAGGAACGCCGCTGATCTACGTGCTGATGGAGAGCACGGAGACGGACCTTGGCAGCATTTTGAAGCAGGGGACGCTGAGCGTCGACGACGCGCGCGAGCTTGCGGTGAGCCTGGTGGGCGCGGTGCGGGCGCTGCATGCTTCGGGGATCGTGCATGAACATATTGAGCCGTCGAACGTGATGGCTGCGGGCGAGGTGGTGAAGCTGCGCAGCGATTGCATTCGCGAGGCACCGGAGGGCGAGGAAGGGATCGCCCTGATGAAGCAGGATGTGCAGGACGTGGCGACGGTGCTGTTGCAGGCGTTGACGAACCGGCGGAGTGTGGATCAGATTGGCGCGACTCGACTGCCAGCGCCGCTCGATGCGATTATCCGCAATGGGCTGAGCGGTAAGTGGGGGTTGGCGCAGATGGCCTCGGCGTTGAACCCGCCGGTGGCTGCGGTGGTTGCGGGGGCGGCTCCGGTAAAGCCGGTTGTTGCTGCTGCGGTTGCTGCTCCTGTTACCACGACAACTCCGGTCGCGACTGAGGCCCCGTTGACGACTGCGACGACACCCGCTGCGAGGGCTACGGTGCCGGTTACGCCGGTGCGGGCAGAGCAGATGCCGCTGGCGATGTTAGAGGCGACCTCCGAGACTGAGACGAAACGGGTGCGCGAGCCGATGCAGATGCCGATGAGGCGGGCGACTGTGCCCGTAGCGGATGAGGGTGGGCTGCCCCATAAGAAGTGGTGGATCGCGATTGCTCCGGCGGCGGTAATTCTGCTGGCGGCGGTGGGTTGGCATGAGCTTCGCAAGCCCGCGAGTGAAGGGACGCAGCCGATTACGACGTTGTCGGAACCGGGAGCGAGTGCGGCGGGGACGACGGCTGCCGTGCCCCGTGCGGAGAAGCCTTCGGCTACGATGCGGCCGCGGGGGACCGCTGCGAGTGCGGCTGCGGGTGGAGTGGTGCAGCCAGCTCCGGCGGGCGTGGATGTGCCACGCTGGCGGGTGGTTGCGTATACGTATAACCGCCAGGACCAGGCGCAGCATAAGGTGGATGAGTTGACGCAGAAGGATGCGGCGCTCAAGCCGGAGGTGTTCAGTCCGCACGGTGGCTCGCCGTACCTGGTAACGGTGGGTGGCGCGATGACGCGGGCGGATGCGGCGGCGTTCAAGGCGAAGGCGTCGGGCGAGGGTCTGCCTCGGGATATTTACATTCAGAACTATGAGGGGCGTGGGCGGCGGCGGTAGGGTGCTTGGGGTTGAAGGGCGGCGGCAACGGCAGATGCAGGTCCTTCGGCTGCGGCTTCGCCTACGCTCAGGATGACAGTTTTGGGGGGCGCGAAGAAGAAGCAGATCCCTCCGCTACGCTGCGGGATGACAACAAAAAGGTTCCGGGCTAGAACCCGATGCCATGCAATAAACGGAGCGCCCGGTGAAGTGCCGGGCGCTCCTTTTATTTGGTGAAGGGATGCAGTTAGTAGCGGCCTGGACCACCGCGATCGCCCCTGGCGTGCTGGATACCGAGGCTATATCCGCGGCGGAATGCGTCGCGGTAGTCACGGCGGACGTTGCGGGGGACGCGTGGATTGCGGTACTCGTCGCGATTGTTGACGTTGGGACGGCGACGGTTTTCGAGGTCCTTACGAGCGCCCTCGAGACCGTCCTGAAAGCCGCGACGCTGGAAGTCGCGGTACTCGCGGGGTGGGGCGTCCCAACCGCCGGGACCCTGGCCGTATCCGGGAGGCGGTGGTCCCTGGGGCCGGCCGTACTGTGCGATGGCTCCCGTGGTGGCAAACAGTGCCAGCGTGAGGATGGATGTTGCGATGCGAACAGGCTTCATGAATTCCCTTTCGAGCAGTTCGCTCATGACTTGCAATAAGATGGCCGCCTGTGTGCTTGTGTTGTTCAGAGAACAGGCGACCGCTTCGTTTGACCAAACGACTATACGGGTTTGGGGTTGCGTTCTGCGAATTGAATTTGATGCCAGTACGGGTAGGCGCGCTCTACGTCGCTGGCGGCATCGAGTTTGGCGATCTGCTGGGGGGTGAGCTTCCAGCCGACGGCGCCAAGGTTGGCCTTGAGCTGTTCTTCGTTGCGCG
>JBDTDX010000120.1:0-3567 GCA_039922815.1 Granulicella sp. | reverse complement strand
AGGGGAGCATGTCTTTTGAAAGATCTGGATTTCGGGTACGCGCAATTATCCTCTATTTGACGGCTGGCGCGAGTTATTTTTGGAGTGTGCTGGTGCTCGTGATCTACGTCTAAGAAGAGGACAGGTGAGGAATCGTATGCGCTACGTCGTGGGTCTCGGGTTGGTTGGGTGTGCGGCTCTGCTGATGGGGGCGTCGGCGGTGGGGCAGCGGAGCAAGCAGGATAAGGCTGCGGGGTATGATCGCGCGGCGCGGGCCACGCTGCTGCACAATGCGACGGTGTATGTGACGCCGGATGCGGATGCGCAGAAGATTTCGCTGGTAACGCCGGGCCATGAGGTGGTGGTGGTGGAGCGGAATGGGCCGTGGGTGCGGGTTTTCGCGAATACGGATGTGGAAGAGAAGACGGACGACGCGGACAAGACGGACTTTGGCGACGATGAGAATGTGACTCCGGCGTCGGGTTGGATTCGCGACAAGGGCGTGGTGAGCCCGTCGACGAAGAACGGCGACGCGATTTTGTATGGGGCGGCGGCGACGCTGGAGGTGACGGCGTCGGAGCCCAATGCTCCGAAGGGCGCAGCGGGGCAGGCGCATTTGTTGTATGCGCGGGTGGCGGATTATTTTCCGGATTCTCCGCTGGCAGCAGAGGCGGCGTGGCGGTCGGCGGATGTGCGCTGGCAGCTTGAGAAGCGGGATGTGAGCACGCTGCCTTCGGCGAAGGAGCAGGATGCGTACCTCCGGCCGACGATCTATGAAGGCGAGATGAAGAAGCTGATGAAGAGGTATGCGGGCACGAAGTACGCGGCGATGGCGGCGTTCAAGCTGCTGGACAACAAGCTGTGCGGCGACTGGCAGGGGCTGCCGAAGTGTCCGGAGATGGAGTCGGGGCTGTATGAGAAGTATGCGTCGCAGTTTCCGGACGGGCTGATGACGGCGGAGGCTTTATATGACGCGGAGTATCGTCAGGGCGTGTTGGTGACGATGTATACGGTAGAGGAGAACAAGAAGCGGTCGGACAATGCGGCGGCGCATGTGCAGGGGTTGTCGGAGCAGCTTCGG
The DNA here is from genome assembly GCA_039922815.1 of Granulicella sp. Taxonomy (GTDB): domain Bacteria; phylum Acidobacteriota; class Terriglobia; order Terriglobales; family Acidobacteriaceae; genus Edaphobacter. The sequence continues at coordinate 2,507 of JBDTDX010000120.1, read as the reverse complement.
GCGAAATTTCCGGCGAGCGACTATGCGGCGCGGGGTGCGGCGCTGGCGTATCGTGTGGCGCAGGGAATTACGGTCTATGGAAACGACCGGGACTAATGCAACTTTAGTAATTCCATTACGGTAATGAAGGCCTGTCGAGAGCTGTAAATCGTTTTGATGTGACTAAATTCATAGGCCTGCAACAGTACCTGCGCTTTAGGATAAAGAGATGCCGATTTTACAAGTTATTGTGCTCGCAATTGTTCAGGGTTTGGCTGAGCTGTTGCCGATTTCAAGCTCCGCGCACGTGGTGGTTGCGGAGAAGCTGATGGGCCTCGATCCCTCTTCCCCGCAGATGACGTTGCTGTTGGTGATGCTGCATACGGGCACGATGTTTGCCGTGATTCTGTACTTCTGGAAGCAGTGGAAGTTTACGTACTTCAAGGATCCGCTTTCGACCAAGCGATTTGCGATGCGGGCGATCTGGGCTACGGTGTTGACGGGAATTGTCGGTGGACTGCTGCAGAAAGTGATTGAGCGGACGGTGCTCCGCGAAAATGCTGCGGCAGAGATCGAAGATATGTTCAGCCATCTGGAGTGGATTGCTCCGGCATTGGCGGTGGCGGGTGTGCTGATTATTGTCGCGGGGCTGATGGAACGGCGGCAGATGGGCGTTCGAAAACCGGTGATGGGCGATGGCGTGACCATGCGACAGGCCGGATGGATCGGGTTTGTGCAGGGGCTGTGTTTGCCCTTTCGCGGATTTTCACGGTCGGGCGCGACGATCTCTACCGGGATGCTGACGGGCGCGAGCAAGGAGCGGGCCGAGCGATTCAGCTTTGCGCTGGCCGTGATTCTGACGCCGGTGGTGGTGCTGCGAGAGATCTTGCGGGTGGTGAAGGCAGCGCATCTTTCCCCGACGGGCGGGGCCGATATTCATGCAGCGTTTCTGATGAGTTTGCTGGGGATGGTGTTTGCGTTCTTAGCGGGGCTGGTGGCGCTGAAGTGGCTGAGCAGCTGGCTGGAGTCGGGCAAGTGGTATGTGTTCGGGATCTATTGCCTGGCGGCTTCGGGGATGGTGTTTTATCTGCATAGCGTGGGGTATTAGGGGCGTTGCTGTTGGTGTAGAGGAAGACAACCGCAGATTCCCTCCGGGAATGACAAACAAAGAGCACGGCAGACTCTTATAGGTTCTAGCCGCGGGTGTAGAGCCAGGCCCAGTAGATGAGGGGAAGTTGCAGAGCGACGCGCAGCCACTGCGCCCAGCTCTGTCCCATGATGCCGGGGATGGGGAGATGCGCGGTTGCCATGTAGATGTTGGCTGGCATGACGGCGATGAGTAAGGCGACCAAGCCCCAGGCGGCGGCGTGGCGGGTGAGTGGAATGAGCAGGCCGAGGCCGCAGAGCATCTCGGCGACTCCGCTGATGTAGACGAGCGGAAGATGCCACGGCAGGTAAGGCGGCATGATCTTCAGATAGGGCGCTGGCATGGCGAAGTGAAGGATGCCTGCGGCGATCATCAGGAGAGCGAGCAGGGTGCGGCCGAGGGCTGCGGTCATGCCTTCACCGTATCAAATGAAAAGGCGACCGGAGGAATCCGGCCGCCTTTTTGTGATGCCTGGGGAGCAGGTTATTTTGCGGCGAGCGCGTCGCGATGGTTGCGAACGTAGTCGTGCGAGGTGATGACGTGGGACTGCTGCTCGCTGAGGAGCTGGTGCAGGGGGAGCGGGAGTTCCTGATCGAGGGCATCGGCGTAGGCGGCCTTGGCTACGTCTTCGCCTTGCTCTGCGGTCTCGAGGAGCGCGTGATCGCCGCCGCCGAGTTTCGCCTTGAGATCTCCCCAGACACGGTGGACGGTGCCGGAGGTGGTGCCAGTCTCGTTGACGTCGGCGACGCCATGACGGTGGAGTTCATTCTCGAGCTCTCCGCGGAAGTTGGCGCGTTTGAGCGATTCGGCCAGGAAGTAGCGCTTGAGCTGATCGTCCTGGAGATGCTCGCCGATGTCGGCAAAGCCCTTCTGGCTGTCGTGAAGGGAGTTGATGAGGTTGCGTAGAACTTTTTCCATTTCTGCGTTTCTGCCTTGGTCAGTTGACATGAGTTCCTCTATTTTCTGATCTCGGTAGATGTGGTCAGGCAGGGTCCGTCGGCTGTCCGCGATTCTCCTGCGCCGACGGCAAGCGGGAGAAATCGCGAAAATCTCGCTCCCCTGCCAGCCACATTTGTTAAGGGCCGCGTGGACTAATGTCGCGCGGTATAGTTTGTTCTTCTCAAATAGATGCCTTCGTGGGAGTGGGGTTGTCTGGCTTTGACTGGGAGTTTGCATCCTGATTACCGGCTCACAATGTATGGTTTCCGCCGGGCGCGGTGGCGGATAATCAGAGATGCTCTGGTGGTGTCGGCTTTTGAAGGTACCGTGATGCGGTGCGCACGTCTTCGTGTGCGGCGATCGGGCATCGATGGAGGCAACCGCGTACCCCTATGAAAACCCTACGACTTATCGCTACACCGACGCGCAATCGCCGCCTGAA
>JBDTDX010000119.1:0-11031 GCA_039922815.1 Granulicella sp. | reverse complement strand
TGATTCCCTCTTCGCGGAGGGCGCGGACGGCGTCCCACATGGCGATGCGGCTCTGCGGATCGAGGCCTGCGCTGGGCTCGTCGAGGAAGAGGACCTTGGGCCGGTGGGCGATGGCGCGCGCGATCTGGACGCGCTGGGCGAGGCCGCCTGAGAGCTGATTGGGGTAGGCTCCGGCGCGCTCGGAGAGATGAAACTGCTCGAGCAACTGCTCGGTGCGAGCCTTGGCATCAAGGCGCGAGAAGCCGAAGTAGATGCAGTGGAAGTTAATGTTTTCGAAGATGGTGCAGGCGCGGTCGAGCGTGTTGTACTGCGGCACGACGCCGATGTGAATGCGAGCGAGCGACGGGTTGGCCACGACATCAACACCGGCGATGTGAACCCTGCCTTCGGTGGGCAGGGCGCGGGTGGTGGAGATGCTGATGGTGGTGGTTTTACCGGCTCCGTTAGGGCCGAGCAGGCCGTAGATTTCGCCGGGGCGAACGCTGAGATCGATGCCATCGACGGCGACAACACGCTGCTTGCCTTCGTATATTTTTTTGAGTCCAGCTATCTCAACAATCACTGCGCGCTCGTCTCCGGAAGGGATGGGTTGATTATAGGCAACGATGTTGCTGAGCGGCGGCGCACGTAAAATTCTCGCCGATCTGCGGGGTTAGTCGTAGAATTGGACTATGTCCAAGGGATGGGAAAGCAAATCTGTCGAGGAGCAACAAAATGCTGCTCCCCGGCCAAAGCCAGTAGATCCACATCATGTCAGCGCTGAAGAGGCCCAACGGAGGCGTCAACGGCAGTCTCTCGAACTGCAACGGGAACGCATCCTGTCGGAGCGTACCTCCAGCCCGCATCGGCGCACGGCGCTTACCAACGCGCTGGCCGATATTGAAGAGCAGCTCGCTGAACTGGGTTGGGCGATTCACCTTTAGTGCCGGTTGAAGAGGTTTGAGTTAGCCTGATCGATGCTGGTCATCACGATGGTGTGGATGTTGACGTGGGCCGGCCGCGAGGCTGCCCATACGATCGTCTCCGCTATATCCTCGGGCTGTAACGGCGTGATGCTCTGATAGACCTTCGCCGCACGCTCAGCGTCTCCGCTAAAACGTACCCTGCTGAAATCTGTCTCGACCATGCCGGGATCGATGGAGGTGACGCGGACGGGCGTTCCCATGAGATCGATCTTGAGGCCTTCGCTGATGGCCTTTTCTGCGGCTTTTGTGGCGCAGTAGACAACGCCGTTCCCGTAGGTCATGTGGCCTGCGGTCGATCCCAGGTTGATGACGTGTCCGCGACCGCGCGCGACCATGCCGGGAACGATGACTCGCGTGACGTAAAGCAGCCCCTTCACGTTGGTGTCGATCATCTCGTCCCAGTTGTCGGGATCGGCCTCATAGAGCTTGCCCATACCGCGGCTGAGACCCGCGTTGTTGACGAGGATATCGACCTCAACCGATTCTGACGGAAGTGCCGCAAGGGTTGCCTCGACTGCTTTGCGGCTGGTTACATCCAACTCAAAGGAGTTGACTGATTGTGCGCCGTTGGTGAGGAGTGCTGGATGCATCTCTTTCAACTTGTCCAATCGGCGCGCGCAGAGCAGGAGACTGGCCCCTGCCGCGGCGAAGGCGTGCGCGGTTGCCTCGCCAATTCCTGAGCTTGCTCCTGTGATGAATACTACTTTGCCTGCGATATTTTTCATGACTCCCTTATAACAAAAAGGAAAGGCCGCACGTGAAAACTCGTGCGGCCTTTGTGCTTCAATTTGATGACTTACTGCGGTGGGTTTGCGGTACCTGTGGGGAGCGCGGGAGCGGGAGTGCCTCCTGCATCCGGCGCACTCTGCTGTACACCGATTGCATCGCCTGAAACGACCAGATTCACGCGACGGTTCTGGGCGCGGCCTGCGGCAGTTCCGTTATCGGCAACCGGCTTTGTCTTACCGTATCCGGTAGCGGAGATGTTGTCGATGGAAACGCCCTGAGATACCAGGAAGTCACGAACAGAAGCCGCACGGTTTTCGGACAGCTTCTGGTTGTAGTCGTCACTGCCTACGCTGTCGGTATAGCCTTCGACCTGCAGCTTGAGGCCGGGGTACGCTGCGAGGATACCGGAGACCTTGGCGAGGCTTACCTTGGTGTCGGGCTTCAACGTATATTTCGCGGTGTCGAAGAGCACATCGGACATGTTAACAATCAGACCGCGAGCAGACTCGCTTGTGGCGAGAACGCTGTTGAGTTGCGCACGCAGCTTCTCGCGAACTGCGTTGGCGCTATCGACGCTCTTGTTAGCCTGAGCTGCGGCAGCCTGAGCAGCGGCAGCATCAGCTTCTGCACGGGCCCGCTTTGCATCGGCCTCAGCCTGCGCGGCGCGGGCGCGCTCGGATTCAAGCTGAGCCCGTTGCGCCTGCAACTGCGACTGCTGGGCATCGCTCTGGGCTTGCTGCTTGGCCAGCTCGGCGTTGCGCTGGCGCTCATCGGCCTGCTTGCGGAGGGTGCTGATGCGAGCATCTTCAGCGCGCTGGACGGCACTGCGAGCGAGGGTGATCTCCAACTTGCGATTGCCTTTTTTGTTGCGATCGAGGGCGGTGGCGTTGGTCATGTCCAGCCTGGCTTCGCGCATGATGTCGGCGGCGTATTTATCCGCTCCGGCGAGTTCGGCGATGCGGATGGCGTTCTGTGCCTCGTAGAGTTCGAGGGGGGAGCGCTCATCGCGCGTGATGGGGTCGAGGACCGTCTTCGCGCCATTGGTCTGCGCGTAAATGCCACGCGGAAGGAGAGTGTAATGCGCGTTCACCTTCTGGAGCATGCCATTGGTCGTGTCCGGGATAATGACGTTTTGAAGGACTACCACGTCGCTTGGCTGCGTGACCGAGAAGTAAGGCTCGGCGGTGACGATCATGCCGAAGGACTGGAGCGCCGTAGTGACGTGGATATTGTTCTTTTTGTTGTCGGGCAGAATCTCACCGAGATTCTGTGGGCGACCGTCGGAGGAGATGGCCCACAGGACGTAGGTCAGATATTCGGGGCCGAATCCGTTGGCCGGAGTGAGGCCCTTGAAGTTGGCGTCGATGGTGATACCGCCGCGCTCACTCTGCACCTTGGCTTCGCCCTTGGCTCCCGGAAGGAGAGTGGTTCCTTGAAACGCAATTTTGGTGGAACCGCTGCGATGCAGATAGTTGACCGCGTCGAGGTCGCGCTGTACCACCTGGACGCGATAGAGGTAGACGCCGTCCTGCACAGTGATGGGATTTTGAACGCCAGTGTTGGGCTGCTGCGATGTGGGGTTCGCCTCCTGCGCACAGAGGGGAGATGCCGGTAAAAATGTGAGAGCAGCCAACAGACAGGAAGGGATTACATAGAAGTTCTTACCGTTCATTTTCCGTTCTCCAATACATTTGCTAAATGGCAGCGAGACGAAGAATTCGTGTCACGTTCTCATTGCGCTGATAGTGCGATGCCTTGGAGGGGAGGAAAGGGTGTCCGGGAAATGCGCGAATGGGTACTTTCGTTTAGGCCACGACGCTCCTCTTCGCCCTGGTTGGGCAAAGAGGAAGCGTGGATTCCGCCTGAACGTGAAGGATTACGCGCTGTACTGATGCTGCGGCGTTGTCTTGTGGACGAAGTGGTACGGGGGCCAGGGTCCGGAGAGTTGCATGCGGCATTCCTTCATCTGGATGGTCGCTGAGGAATATTTGCTCTGGTAACGCTCGACTGTCTTGTTGTCGATCAGGTGAGCGATGTCGAGAAGCATCTTTCCGGATTCCATGCGCTTGCAGGTGATCTCCTCGGCAAGTGGAAGGAACATGCGATGCATCTGTACGGAGAGCGCGCGCGCCTTGGACTGGCGCTCGCGCTGACGGGCCGCACTCTCGTGCAGGCTGTGCAGATACTCTTGCCCAACCGTCATGTTGCGCATGGAGTTGCCGGGGCAGGTGTCGTCGACGAGGACCTTGAGGTGCATCTCCGCCTTGCCGCGGAGACGATCGACGTTGGCGAGGAAGCGGGTCTGGTTGGAACGGACGGAGCGACGGAGAGCGTCGTCATCCGCGAAGGTGGTGTTGAAGCGGAAGGGCAAAACGGTTGAGAGTTTGAAACACTCTGCGATGACGCGTGCATGATCCTTGGCGACTTCCTGATCGATCTGTGCACCTTCTTCGGGACTATGTTCTGAAACGATAACGGCTAGATCACTGGCGGGAAAAAGGAAGGTCTGATTGCCGAAGATTCCGGATACCCCGGTGAGGGGCATCGGACGACGGTGGCGGCAGAGTTCGGGAAAAGCCTGACGTTCGGCGATGCAGTAGGCGTACCATGCCATAATATTTCGCTCCAAAGCACTGCGGGGTCTCATCGCCCCGGCAGGAGATTGATATGGTGATCAAAACTGTTGGGAACCGTTTACAGCAATTCAAATTCTCTCTGGCGCGTGCGCGATTAGCGTACTGTACCGAGTTCGAAACGGATACTATGCCTAATTTGTGACGATTGGCAACACATACTTTTTCTGCTCCTGTGACGGTGACAAATTTCGCGTGTAAACGGGGTTTTTTGCGCATACATCAACCGGCGAGACACGATTGACTAGAGCTCACAGCATCGACTGAGGGGAAAAATCTTCCCTGCTGCCTTCTGGAGCGGCTGCCTGCCGAGCGAGCAAAGCCCGCGAGACAGAGCCTACTGCCACGGATACGAGCGTCCGAATTCCTTGAAAATGTAGTGACTCCTTCTATAAGCTACGCTATTTTTAAGAACATGGTCCTTTTTCAAAAAAGTCGATTCTTGAAATATTCGTTTCGTCGTACGTCGATGGCGACCGTAGTGATGTGCTGCATGGCAGCGGCGGCAATGGCGCAGAGCAAGCCCGAACCGGATACTCTCGTCTTCAAAAACGGCGACCAACTGACAGGAACACTGGTGAGCGAGGCCGACGACAAAATCGTGTTCAAGAGCGACATGGCCGGGAAGATCACTGTCTCTCTGGACAAGGTGAAGGAGCTGCGGTCGAACGGTGCATTCGCTGTGCTGAAGAAGGATGTGCCGCTGAAGAAGGAAGCCGTTGAGCGGGATGCGCTGCCTGGCAAGATCGAGTTTGCCGATGCGACCTTGAAGGTGGACAGCCCTGCAGGGGTCAGCACATCGGTTCCGGAAAAGGAAGTTGGTTTGATTATCGACAAGGCGACCTTCGATAAATCACTCGAGCGACAGAGCCTGCTCACGGGATGGAAGGGTGCCATTGCCGCGGGAGCAAGTGACGTGCAGTCGACCAACCATGGAATCAACGTCAATCTGGCATTGAATATGGTTCGACTTGCGCCGGTAGTCTCTTACCTGCCGCCGCACGACCGCCAGACGCTGAATATCGCTGAGACCTACGGCAAGCTGACGCAGCCGGTTATTCCGCAGACCACGCCGCCTACGCCGGATAACGTTGCGAAGACGAGCATCTTTCATGCCGACTTCGAATATGACCGCTACTTCAGCCCGCGCTTTTATGCGCTCGGCGATACGAGCTTCGATCACAGCTTTGCCCAAGGCCTGGATCTGCAACAGGTCTATGGCGGCGGTTTTGGCTGGACACCGATCCAGAGCCCGCTTCAGCAGCTTGATATGAAGTTCGATGTTCACTACGAGATGCAGAAGTTCCTCGCATCGACGGGAGCGCCCAGTCAGAATTTGATTGGATCGACCTTCGGAGAGAACTATCGGCGGACGCTTCCCGGCAAGCTGCAATTGACGGAGACAGGCAGCATTCTGCCTTCGTGGAACAACACCGATGCGTACTCCGCGAATGGCGCTGTGAACCTGGCGCTGCCAACCTATCATCGGCTTACGGTGAATGTGGGCGCGTCCGACAGCTTCATCAACAACCCGCCGATCGGCTTCAAGAAGAACAGCTTCCAGTTCACGACGGGTATCGGCTACACGTTCCAATAAAACCCGCTGCCCCGTAAGCCTCGCGGCTCGAGGCTTATGGGGCGGTCAGGATCGCTTTGACGGGGTCGGGCAGTTCCTTGTCCGCGTTCGCAAGCAGAAGGCTCACCTGCCACATCTCTGTTGTGGAGAGAATGTGCTGATATGCGGGCATGCCCGTCAGACGGAGACCATTGGCAACCTTCCAGTAGGTCTCGCCGGGCTCGTCATCACTGACACCAACGTGGCTCTTGGTTCCATGGGTATGCTTCTGCCAAAGCGGCGGAGCCACAGGGTACATATATTTTGCAAAGTTAACGTCGTGGCCGGGGATGCCGTGGCAACTGGCGCAGTCCTTCCTATAGATACGAGCGCCGGATTCGAAGACGTCCTCACTGGTGCCAAAGGGCGGGGTTTTCATCTCGCTGTCGATCCGTGCATGGAGTGGAAAGCCGACGATCATCTGCTCGAGGGGAAAGGGTTTGTCGGCTGTAGCGACGGGGAGCGGCCCAAACCGCAGGTAGACAAATCCAACGACCGCAACCAGCAGAACTCCCAGAAGAATGCCCAAAACGAGTTTGCCGGAACCGCCGCTACTGGTTGTATTTCTCGCCATTCTGAGAAGCTCCTTTGAGGGTTGTCGCCACGAACAGCGGCGGCGATGTTCTAATAAGGTAACGTGTGCGATGCGGCTGCGTATTTGACGTTCCGCAACGTGCCGTCGATCAAGATAACACAGCAATCATTAAGATCTGTGCAGGGGAAAATCGTTGATGTCTGTTTGGAACGCGAAGGCAAGAAAGATCCAGCTCATAGCGGCGGGACTACTGATATTGGGAATGGCCGGTGTGACCGTAACGGCTGAGGCGCAGGTGCGCAGGCCGGCACGGCGCGAGACCAGTGCAAACCGCAAGGCCCGTGTACAGCGGACGATCGCGGACACCTACAGTCACCGCTGGGAAGTTGCCGGTGGCGGCGGTTATTTGCGATGGCGCTCTGGCGAGTTTCTACAGAAGAATAACGAAGTCACCTTCTTCATGAACACGACTTACTTCCTGAATCCCAGGCTGGGCATCACGGGCGACGTGCGCGGAGCCTATGGCAGGGCCAGAATTGGCAACACGATCTTCAACCTGCCGAACCCGCAGATTTCGGAGTACGCCTTCCTGGCAGGACCGACCTATCGCCTGTACTCCCAGCAGAAGACCACGCTCAGTGTCTACGCCCAGGGGGGAACTGCGCTTGGCAAGTTCGGCGGCGGTTCGAAGGGGATCAAGGATGTCGATCTGGGGCTGTGGCCTTCTTCGGATGCGCGGGCAGCCTTCTCGGTCGGTGCCAACTTTGACTACAACCTCTCGCCAGCCCTTGCTGTCCGAATCAGCCCAACCTATCTTGGGACGACGTTTGGCGGCAAGCTGCAAAACAGCGCGGGCGTCAACTTCGGGATTGCGTATCGGTTCGGACGGATCAACTAAGATATTCGCAGTGATCGGAAAGGGTCCGGGCTTTTGCCCGGGCCTATTTTCATGCTGTCGCGAAGATTTCGCTAAAATCAGTACAAGGTTTTTAAATACACATGGCGACGATTAAGCAGGACGACTTCATCCAGAGCGTAGCGGACGCTCTGCAGTACATCAGTTTTTATCACCCGGTGGATTACATCTCGAACCTTGCGCGAGCATATGAGATGGAGCAGAGCCACGCGGCGAAAGATGCGATTGCGCAGATCCTGATCAACAGCCGCATGTGCGCGGAGGGTCATCGCCCTATCTGTCAGGACACGGGTATCGTGACTGCGTTTGTGAAGGTGGGGATGGAGACGCGCTGGGAGGCCAGCTCGAAGGGCATGTTGACGATGCAGGAGATGGTTGATGAGGGCGTGCGCCAGGCGTGGAAGAACTCCGACAACACATTGCGGCCGAGCATTCTGCGCGACCCGGCCTTCACACGTAAGAACACGGGCGACAACACGCCGGCGATGGTCGTGGTGGAGCTGGTGGCCGGTGGCGATGTGGATGTGACCGTGGCTTCGAAGGGCGGCGGCAGCGAGGCGAAGAGCCGTTTTGCCATGCTGAATCCTTCGGACTCGGTGGTGGACTGGGTGCTGAAGACGCTGCCCGGCATGGGCGCGGGATGGTGCCCGCCGGGGATGCTTGGCATCGGCATTGGCGGCACAGCGGAGAAGGCGATGGTGATGGCGAAGGAGTCGCTGATGGACCCGATCGACATGCAGGAGTTGATTGCGCGGGGGCCGAAGAACAAGATTGAAGAGCTGCGGATCGAGCTTTATACGAAGGTGAATCAGCTTGGCATCGGAGCGCAGGGGCTGGGTGGCCTGACGACCGTGCTCGACGTGAAGATCATGGACTATCCCACGCACGCGGCGAATCTGCCGATCGCGATGATTCCAAACTGCGCGGCGACGCGGCACCTGCACATCAAGCTCGATGGCTCGGGGCCGGTGATGGTTGCGCCTCCTTCGCTCGATGCGTGGCCGAAGCTGGAGATGGACGTTCACTCGGCGCGGCGCGTGAATCTGGACACGGTGACGCATGAGGATGTGAAGACGTGGAAGCCGGGTGAGGTAGTGCTGCTCTCGGGCAAGCTGCTGACGGGACGCGACGCGGCGCACAAGCGCATGACTGACATGCTCAATCGCGGGGAGAAGCTTCCCGTCGACTTCAAAGGGCGGTTCATCTATTACGTGGGGCCGGTGGCGGCGGTGCGCGACGAGGCGGTGGGACCTGCCGGGCCCACGACCGCTACCCGCATGGATAAGTTCACGCGGCAGATGCTCGAGGCCACTGGCCTGATCGGAATGATCGGGAAGGCCGAGCGGGGTCCCCTCGGTATCGACGCGATCCGCGATTTTGAAGCGGTCTATCTGATTGCCATTGGCGGGGCAGCGTACCTGGTTTCAAAGGCGATCAAGAGCGCAAAGGTGCTTGCCTTCGAAGACCTTGGCATGGAGGCGATCTACGAGTTTGACGTGGTGGATATGCCCGTGACCGTGGCCGTCGATACGAAGGGCAACGCAGTGCATCAGACGGGGCCGGCGGAGTGGGCGGCGAAGATTGCTCACGGCGATCTTGGCGGCGTTCCGATATTGCAGTAAGCGGATGCGGGACGGACGGGTTTATAGTTCGTCCCGCATCGCTCTAGGCGCGTTCTGGCTTCGGTCTGCCGTAGGCAAGGTAGAGCGGAATACCGACCAGCAACAGGCCGCCAACGATATTGCCGAGTGTCACCGGAATCTGGTTCCAGACCAGCCAGTCGTAGACCGACACCTTCGCTCCCATCATGATGCCCGCCGGGATCACGAACATGTTCACAACGGAGTGCTCGAATCCCTGCGCGAAGAAGGTCATGACGGGTAGCCAGCACGCGAGGATTTTGCCGGTGCTGGAGGTGGAGCTGAAGGCAAGAATAGACCCCATGCACACCATCCAGTTGCAGAGCACTCCTTTGAGGAAGGAGATGGCAAGGCCAGTGTGCCCCATCTTCATATAGCCAAGAGTCTTGGCCTCAGCAGCGGAGTTAAGCAACAGCGCGACCGGGGTTGGCGCGACGTGGTGAAACTGCGTCTGCACGGCGGCATACACGGCCGCGTAGAAGAGGCTTCCCAGAAGACAGCCGATGTAGCCGAAGGACAGGTTTGAGAGCACCTGAAGAAGCGTTCCGCGCCTGCCGATCAGCGCCAGTGGAACCACCGCGAAGCTGCCTGTCACCAGCTCCAACCCAAGGAGAATGATCATGATGAAGCCAACGGGAAACAGGATGGCACCTACGATCGGCGGCAGTCCCTGCGCGTTTGCGGCAAAGGCGAGTGTGGTGGAGATACCAAGCAATGCGCCTGACAGAAAGCTGCGAAGAAGAACCTGACCGGCGGAAAGCGCAGCCTTGGTTCCGGAGGCGGTCAACATTGTCTGAGTAAGCTGAACGGGATGCACGTAGGCCATAGGATAGGTGTCCTTGTCGTTGGTCCTGGTTTTGTTTTCGTGGTTGGCGAAAGACAGACGTGCCGGGGTGCACGTCGCACATGCGCAAGCGCAGAGAGACGGCTATATGGATAGATATAGGTGCACAATCGCCCCTAGGGTCGGGCAAAGATGCGGTGCCGGTCGTCTTGGACCAGGCTATGTTTTCGGGGACACCTTAGTTATAGCATTCATCCCGTGAGCCGTGCAGTTTTTGCAGACTACTTTCTTTCCTTATTTCGCCGCAGAAATAAAGAGCCGCATCGCCGATGATGCATGATTGGGAGAGAAACAGACAGGAAAGGGCACCTTCCTACGTCGAAAGGTGCCCTTCTTTTTATTGCTTGGGATGGAACGTGAAATTGAATTTAGTTAGGAGATTTCTCCGCTGAATCGTGGGCTGTCATCTTCTTCATCTCGCAGGTCGGGCATCGTTTCGCGTCGACTGGAATAACGACGGCTTCGAACTTCTGCGCCCTGGAGCAACGGAACCCAGACAAACATGCCAGCCAACAGAACTACAGCAATGATGACAGCAAAGATGATATTGCTCATGGAACTCTCCTGAATGCCAAGTAAAAGGCCTATGTCGCAAGGGATGCGTGGGCCAAGGGGATCAAGGATTGAATGTTTCGGGCGATCTGCCTGCGTCTGCCACAGAGGTCACGTTTCCTGGATACTGGCTCAGGCCAGCTCGGTAACGTATTTCCTGTGTTGCAGAAGAGGACCCGAAGTACAGTTGTTTTCTGACTAAGATCGGAAGCTTGCACCGTCTACGTTCATTCCGGTGATTATGAGATGCGGGAGTGTTGCTCGGGAGTTGCTCCGGATTTTTCCTTGCGTCGGGTCAGCACGGAACTCGGACTTCGACGATGATCGTTTGAGGCGTGATCGATCATCTTCCAGAAACCTACAAAGTAGTCGATCGCGGAGATGATCGAGACGATGATCATCCAATAGATGGCCGTCGTCGCGATAAAGCGCACGCCGACGATGAATCCAAACCAGTTCCAGTAAACCCAGCGATGGGCGAGAATGGCTGCCACAACGGAGACAATCTGGATGACGGTCTTGAGCTTGCCGATCTCGCTGGCCTGGATGGTGAAGCCTTCGGCGGACGCGATGGAGCGCAGCCCAGACACGAGAAATTCGCG
>JBDTDX010000118.1:0-3817 GCA_039922815.1 Granulicella sp. | reverse complement strand
TGGGATCGACGACTGTCGCTACCATTGGTGAGTCAGAACTTTAAAAGTGGACAGCGCTTCACCCTCGCCGATACTCTCCACTCTTCCCACCACTCTTCCGCAGCAACATCACCTCGCGGATGCGTATCCCTTTATCCAGCGCCTTCGTCATGTCGTAAACAGTCAGCGCCGCGACCGAAGCCGCTACCATCGCCTCCATCTCCACGCCGGTTCCCGCCGTCGTTGCCGCCGTTGCCTCAATCGCCACGCCGCCTTCGACAACCGTCGCCTGCACATCGACAAAGCTCAACGCCAGCGGATGGCACATGGGGATCAGGCTCGCCGTCTGCTTCGCCGCCTGGATTCCGGCAAAGCGAGCCACCTCCAGCGGATTGCCTTTAGGATTCGTGGGCAGCGCCTGCAAGACAGCCGCCGAAAGCTCCACAAACGCCCCGGCAACTGCCTCGCGCCGCGTAGCCGCCTTCGCGCTCACATCCACCATGTGCGCCTGCCCCTGATCGTCAAAATGCGAGAGCGTGTCCGTCATCCTCACAGCCTATCGCAACCGACCTACTGTAGGAGGATGCGAATCACCTCGCCCGCACGAAAGCTCTCCCGATCCGCAGGCAGCAGCGCATAGCAGTTCGCCCGCGCATTCGCTGCCAGATCGCCCGATCCCTGCCAGCCAACCAGCTTGACCGTAACCCCGGCCAGCCGAGCAGGCAGCAGCCGCGTCAATCCCGGTTTACCCGGAACATCCTCCGCCAGAGTCGCCTGCACGAACTGCGGGCCATCGCTGACCATGCCGCACAGCGCGCGAACCATCGGTTCGACAAAAATATGAAAGGTGACCTGCGTCGAAATCGGATTACCCGGTAGCCCAAAAAAATACTGTGCGGTGAACCGCTCTGTCGCCGGAAGCCGCCCAAAGACGACCGGCTTGCCCGGTTGCATTCTCACTCCGGTAAAGAAAAATTCTGCTCCCAGCGAGTTCAGAACCTCTTCGACCAGATCGAATTTCCCCATCGAGATACCGCCCGTCAACACCAACAGATCGCTCCCTCGCGCCTCCTCGATGATCGCCCGTAGCGCGTCGCTTCGGTCAGGAGCCGTGGGCATCCGCACCGCCTCGCCTCCCGCTGCGGCGACCAGCGCAGCCAGCGCGTAGCTGTTGGAGTTACGAATCTGTTGCGGCTCCGGCGTCTGGTCCAGCTCCACCAACTCATCGCCGGTAGCCACGATGGCGATCCGAGGCCGTCGAAACACAGAGAGCGCCGACTCCCCACACGCCGCCGCCAACGCAATCTCCGCCACGCCAATCAGCAGCCCCGCCGGCAGAACAACCTCGCGCGCCTTCGCCTCGCTCCCTTGCGCCACAATGTTCTCTCCAGCCCGCAAGGAGCGGCCTTCCAATATCCTCACCGACCCGTCGAGCAACTCTCCATGCTCCACCATCAGTACCGCATTCATCCCGTGCGGCACTCCTGCGCCGGTCATAATCTCGATGGCCGACCCACGCGCAGGCGTCTCTCCAGTCCACCTGTCCCCGGCCCGAAGCAGGCCGATAATCTTCAACGTTCCAACGGTCTTCAACTCCTCTGCCCGTACCGCGAATCCATCCCGTGTCGAGCGGTCGAAGGGCGGCTGATCCCGATCCGCCACCACGTCGGCGGCCAGCACGCGGCCTCTCGCGGCCAGCAGGTCAACGCGTTTCACCTCTGCGGCTGAGACCTGCACCGCATGGCTCAGCAATAGGGTAAGTGCTTCCTCAAAATCGAGTACGGATGTGTCCACTACAGTGCCTCCAGGCAAAAGAAAAAGCCCCGAGCAGCTTACGCCCGGGGCCTTCATTTTATGAGGGAACTATTTCTTTCCAGCCTTGAAGCTCGACTTCACCGTCGCGCCAATACCCGTCAAAATGTCCTTGACCTCCTGGGCGTGCGAACCATCGGGAGCAAGCTCCAGATACTGCTGGTAGGCCTCGACGCATCCCGGAGGGGCGGTAATCTTCTGGGTCTTTGGATCGACCGAAGCCTTCGGAATCAGTGCTTGACCCTTCAAGTAATACGCCTCGGCCTTCTTCGGGTCGGCAGCAATGGCCTTGTCCGCAGCCACGCCGGCGTCGTCCATCTTTCCAGCGTTGTACAGGGTTGCTGCTTCGTTGAAGAAGTACATGCCTGCGTTGGCGGGCACTGCCTTCGCAGCCGCGTCATAGGCGTCGGATGCGTTTTTGGCATCGCCCATCTTTCCGTAAGCGGTACCCAACTGGTTTCCGGCAGCTCCAATGGCCTCAAGATTCGGCTTCTTGGCGGCAGCGTTGAGCTCGAGAACCTTCTTGTACGACGCAACTGCTTCCTCAAACTTTGGAGCAATCTCGGGATCGGTGGTCGGCTTGCCCGCTGCCTTCGCAGCCTTGTCGGCGGCACCAATCTGCGCATCGCCCAAGGTCAGCCAGAGGATAGACTCGTCTGGCTTGCTGGTCGTTGCCTGCTTCATGGACGTCACTGCGGCGTCGTAGTTGCCGGCCTTGTTGTCCGCGCGCGCCTGGGTCAGCATGGCATTCAGGTTCGCGATCTGCGAGTTCGCTTTCATCGCTTCGACATTTTTGGCCTTGTACTCTTCAAGCGTCTTCTTCTCTTCCGGGCTCATCTTGTCCATGTACTCTTTGCGAGTCATGTCGAAATCGACGAGCTTGTCTTCGCCGGCCTTCAGGATGGTCTGGTCGATATAGTCCACGACCTTGCCGTTCTGAGTCACCACGGCAACGTAATCATCCGGCTTGATGCCAGAGCCCTTGAAGTTGCCCTGGGCGTCGAGAGGAAAGGTGTAGGCATATTTGCGAGCATTTTCCGCGCCCGCACGATCGGTCGTCAGCCGCATATCGCCGCTGGTCAGGCTCTGGCCCAGCGGATTCTGCACGTGACCGTGTACGGAGGCGGTTGGTGCCGCAGCTTCCTGCGCAAGCGCTGGTGCTGGATGCGCCATGAACATTACTGCAAGAACGGCTCCCGCCAACGAACCGCTAACTCCCCATCCAAATCGCTTCATCACTTTGTCTCCTGCGTCGGTCCTGCGGACGCTCCTGTTTGATATTACAAAACTCTTCCTTGCTTTGCTGACACCGTTTTCTTGGAATCGATGCGCTCTGATCCGAATTGTCCTGGTTCCGCGTACGGTATCGGATCCACCAGCCCAGCCAGTTCGAATGCCCGGAGCCGTAGAACGCAACTCTCGCACCGGCCACAAGCTTCGCGTTCCCCCGCGTAGCATGACCAACTTACATGGAACGGTGCACCCAGTTCAACACCCAATTGTACGATCTCCCGCTTCCGCAGATGAATCAGCGGGGTCTCAACGCGAATATCGCCGTCTTTTGTGCCCTGCTCAATCAACCGGTTGAAGGCCTCGTAGTACGCCGGTCGGCAGTCGGGATAACCGGAACTGTCCTGCTCCACGGCGCCGATAAAGATCGTTCGCGCCCCCAGCACCTCAGCCCAGCTCACCGCCGCCGACAGAAAATGTGCATTGCGGAATGGTACATAAGTGATGGGAACCTCGCTGCCGATCGCCGATTCCGCGGTCGGCGCATCCGGAACATCAATCCTGAGGTCGGTCAACGCTGATCCTCCAATCTTGCGGAAGAGGTCGACCTTCAGGTGCATCACCTTCCGTATCCCGACCAGGCGGGCAATCTCCTCCGCCGATTGAAGCTCGCGTCCCTCGGTCCGCTGCCCATAGCTGAAGTGAAGGGCATACGCGTCGAAGTCGCGTGCCGCCAGTGCTGCGCAGACACAGGAATCCATCCCGCCAGACAGGCAAACGACAGCCTTGGGCCGTT
>JBDTDX010000117.1:0-10232 GCA_039922815.1 Granulicella sp. | reverse complement strand
CCCCAGAAAGGTACGAGAATCCAACGCGTACCCTTTGCGTCTTCCCAACTGGAAAGTGCGCCCCAGCTGCCCGCGTTCTGGAAATCAACCGCTTCATTGCAGAACAGCGGAGTCTTGTAAAGAGGTTCATGATGATCCGGTCCACCCGCATTTTTCGGATCAATCAGGTAAACGCGACATTCTTTCCCAGAAGCGGCCATCAATTCACGGCCCTTATAGGTGAATACAGTAGGAGTATTGTTAGGATCGAGATCCCGCTTGCGGAGCCAATCCCAGTTAGGGGGCGTGAACCAGTCTTTTACCTTCCAGGCTCCATCCTTCAACTGAAAGCCAACAACGCTGTTCCCAATTATTAGGTTGTTCGGATTACTGATGTTGTATGGCCCATCACCGGTTGTAGTCCAGACGACACCTTCAGAGTCGATCACTGGACCACGTCGGCCCCAAAGGCCGCCGCCACCCCCGAAGCCCACAGACTTCGTTACTGCCTGGCTCGCGTCGTCTACTCTCGTAGACATGATACCTGCGTGCCCGGCAGCGATCACCATGTTGTTGTATAGCTGCAGCGCAAACTTGCTGGTACCAAGCTCGACCGAGGGCTTCGTTTCTTCGCCGGTCGCAATATTGATGGTATGCAGATGGCCGCCACCATCCACCATGTAGAGTGACCGATTTCCTTTGGCATCTGCGGGGCCAATCACAGGCGTATCGCTGCTGCCATTCGGATTGAGGAAGTTGAAGTGCCGTGGATCAGCGTTTTCCGCAGGCCCACGTCCCCCCGGACGAGCGGGAGCTGCGGGGTAAGTGAAATGTTTCTGCCATATGATTTTTCCATCGGAGGAATCGATAGCAAACAAGTTGTCGGAGACGCCGGCAACAAAAAGCATGTCTTTAGGGCCAGCACTTGTCGGTACGCCTTGAACGACCAATGGCGTGATGAGGGAATGCAATGCGCGCGGAGTCTCGCCGGTGTTGACCGTCCACAAGAGTTGTGAGTTCTTTATGTTCTCCTTCGTGAAAGCATGTTCATTTTTTTGCCAGCCTGAGCGTGCAGTGTCCCCGCCATCCGTGAGCCAGTCGGCTCCGAAAGCAAAGCTACAGCAAAGCATCGCGGCAACCAAGACAACCAGTTTTTGCTTTTTCATAATCAAGGCTCCTAAATCCCTAGCGCTCTTCTGGAACGCCATATACGAACAACGTATTGTCGTGGGTTGAGAAATAAACACGGCCATTCGCGACCGCTAGGCCACTATGCGCAAAACTCGTCGCGGCATTACCGCTGGAGTACAGTTCTTTGCCGGTAGCGCCGTCCAGGATGTGTAAAACGGCGTTCTTCGACATCTTTACCGTTTCCGCAACCGTATAGGGGGTGCCGTCCTTCTTGGCCACGCGAGGCGACTCTCCTGTCGAGAGCGCAAACACCAAGCCATTGGCAATAACAGGAGCAGCCGGTGAAATCATGTCGCTTGAAACCCATTGCTGAGTCAGTGTCGGCTTGCCACCTTGATCCTCAACCTTGAACGCGACGATTGCACCTGTTGATGCGGACCCATTCATCTCACCTGTTTTCAGTGCCGCTGACCCACGAATCGCAGCGTAGAGCCAGCGCGTATTGTCGTGTGCAACGTCCACCCATGTAGCAAAAGTTCCCCAGATCCCATTGCCGCCAAATTGAGCATCTGGCACCACAATGGGCTCAGTCTTGTAAAGCGGTGTGTGGTGATCTGCGCCGCCGAGAGAAGCCGAGTCTAAAAGATAAAGACGGCCATCACGTCCTCCCGCAACAAGCACATCCTTCTTATTCCAATCGAATACAACGGGAGTCACGCCAGGAGATTCGACGTTCTTCTTCAGCGCAGGAAGTGTATCCGAAGGGGTGAAGTAGTCCTTCACTTCGAGTGTTTTAGGATCCATAGCCAGCACGGTATCGTTATATGTTCCAGCAACGTCTCCGTGGCCCTCTGCAACCTGGCCATACACAATTCCTGTCGTGGCTCCAATAGCTGTTCCACCTGATCCGGAGAAACCGCTGCCGTTCGTCAAGAGCGACGTTACCTTGAAGCTCGGTGGAGAGAGTACAGGTTCACCCGGCGAGGGGGGGATCTGTGGAGGCGTATATATTCCTGCATAAAGGCCATTAGGATTGCCTCCGCAGCCGTTCACGGTCGAAACATAAAGGATGTCGTCATTGACATTGATCCCAGTCAAATTTGCATTCGCTGGCACGAACTTCATCGGAGCAATATACTTTGCATCCCCGTCCTGCTGACGAAGGGTACGCAGGTATCCATCACTGGAAACCGCCCAGAATACAGCAGGCCCACGAGGTCCGCGACTAGCACCACCACCAAAACCGCCGAATCTTCTCGGAGCGCTTCCTCCAGGCATCGCCACATTTGCAGTCAAACCCCCAGGACAGAGAACCGTAGAGTTCGTAGACGCCACTTTTTCCATGGAGTCGAACTTCGTCTTGAAGTACGGTTTTCCGAGATCGGAATCGAGCGAATACACCACGTCGGAGCTGCCTCCGATGAATAGAAGCTCCCTGAATCCTTGATACCCGATCAAAGTACTGAGGTCGATAGGAGATGTCATCGACTGCAGGCCCCTCGCCTCATTGTCGAACTTGTACTTATAAAGAAGCTGAATTTTTTTGTCAGCAGCGCTCTCTTTAGAAAGAACTGTCTCGCCCTGCGCCCAGCCATCTCTTTGCGGGTTTCCACCTGTACTAGGCCAGTCCGCGGCTTGCACACCTACGCAGGTTCCAACTATCAAACAAAGAGCACCTAGAAATCTTTTTCGCATGCAGAAACCTTCCTCCGAAACAATCAGAACGAGTAATCATATATTTGCTGGGACATCCGCGAGATCAACAGATGAATCGACTCATTTGGTAACGCACCCTTACACCATATTCAAACCACGCTTGTCAATGGAGTAACGAGTAGCTTCTAAGATCGGTGTAAATGATCCCATAAACAGCCATAACCGGGCTTCATACGGTAATTCGCTGGGGTCTTATATTAACATGAAGTGCGGGTCAGAGAGGTAGCACTCCCTGACCCGCTTCAGATACCATGCTAGTTCAACACAAACGCATAGACCATATCTCGAGCGCCTACAAGTACATATTGATGACCATCCAGCATGTAGGTTTCAGGCGCGTTCGTAGCTTCAATGCGTGTATGCCAAAGAGGTTTGCCTGCTGCGGGGTCATAAGCAACCAGGTTTCCTCCACTATCGCTTGCAAAAAGCAGCTTGCCGGCGGTCGTCAGCACTCCTGGTTCGCCACCACCACCACTGACGCCAGGGTAGCGATGGTTCCAGACGACCTTACCATTCTTGGGGTCAATCGCGATGAGACGGCTGCCCCGCGAGCCCACACTCTGCTCCTCCTTGCCGCCAAGCCCCATCGCCCCTCGCGGATCGAGTGTGGTCAGGTAATACATGGAGTAACTTTCAGAGATCTGAGCATAAAAGAGCCCTGTCTGCGGGGAATAGGCAGGCGGAGGCCAGTTCACAATGCCTCCGTTTGAGGGAGATACAAGTGCGCCAGCAACGTCATAATCTTTTGCAGGGTCGCGTACCGGCTCGCCGCGCTTGTCGATGCCCATATCCCAATTCACGGTATCGGTAGCCTTGGTGGTGACGATATGCTCGCCGGTGACGCGATCGAGGGTGAAAAAGAAACCGTTACGGGCGATCGTAGAAACTAGCTTGCGCGGTTTACCGTTGATCGTTCCGTCCCAGAGCACTGGTGTCTGGGTCGAGTCGAAGTCGTGCGTGTCATGGGGCGACGTCTGAAAGTACCAGGCCATCTTGCCCGTGTCGACGTTCAATGCGATCAGCGAGCAGGTGTAAAGATTGTCGCCCGGGCCGCGCTTTTGCGAGGTATATGCTGCGGTTGGGTTGCCCGTACCAAATATGTAGAGGTGAGTCTCAGGATCATAAGAACCTGGTACCCACACATTACCTCCGCCATGCGAGGAGGCATCAATGTTGGCCCAGGTATCGGCTCCGGGGTCGCCCTTCTTCATGGGAACCGCGTACCACTTCCACTGGATGTCGCCGGTCTCGGGATCGAAGGACTGCAACATGCCTGGCTCATCGAGGTCATCGCCAGTACCGACCAGAAGGTGATTGCCAATGACGATCGGAGCCATCGTGGAGAAGTACTGTAGATCGAAGCTGGCGATCTCCTTATGCCATTTCTCCTTACCGGTCTTGGCATCAAGGCAGATGAGATAGTTGTCAGGTGTCTCCATGTAAACCCAGTTGTGCCACATGCCCATACCGCGATTACCGATGTGAGTCCCACCCTTGGTCTTCCAGAAGTAGTGCCAGATCTCGTGCCCATCCCGCGCATCGAGGGCCCACGCGTTATCGGGCGATGTGACATAGAGCACACCATCCACCTGTAGAATTGCCCCTTTGATACTGGCAGGTGTCACGACAGACGTACCTTCGCCGCCAACGATCGTCGGGGGGGCCGGAGCACGGCCCCGTCCTCCGCCTGCTCCTCCTCCATCGCCCGCGGTGACTCTGGCGCTCCAGGCGAGCGAGAGGTTCTTCACACTGGTTTGGTTGATATCAGTGAGCGGGCTGAAGCGGCGACCTGAATAATCACCGGAGTACGTTGGCCAGGAATCGGGTGCGGGATGGAGAATCTGGGCAGGATCGAGACTCTGGCCCAGCAACAACATCGGGGCGCCGGCCAGGGAAGCAGCAAGTAAAAACTTATAAAGTCGTGTCATTTAATGGTCACCAAATATGCCGTTAAGTTATGGATGTCTTTGTCGGTGTACTTCTGCACGAGCGCCCGATGGGGTGCAAGCGGGTCATGCAATTCGACTTTAGGGGTTTCTCCATCGCGGCGGAAGCTACGCAAGGTTCCGTCGGCGGTGGTCAGGCCTACATAAAAGTCATCGATGCGCTGAAGTGTTCCTTCAACTTTTTGGCCGTTGGCCTGCGTCACAGTGACGGTCACAGGAGGAACATGGGTGGCGGGGGGCGCTCCAGCGCTGGGGCCAAAGCCGCGTCCCGCAGAACCGGGGAGAAGCCATGTCTGTTGGAGTGTTTTGGGATTGGGGATGCGCGTGGCAATGCCTGCGAGATCACCGGTAACTGAGTGACAGGCAGCACAAGTCTTCTTGAAGTACACTTCGCCAGCAGAGGGATCGCCGGTCACAATATTGATATTCGCGTCTGCCGCACTTCGGCTGGTAATAACTAGACTGTGAAGCCACGCTGCAATGTCAGAGACTTGAGCATCGGTGATATCGATACGAGGCATCCCCTGTTCGACGCGACCGCCGTGAACGATGGGGGCAATTAACTCCCCTTTCTGGTCTTCGAGCACGACAGAGGAGCGTTGGAGATTGGGCCCCACCTCGCCGCCTCCGGCATCCGAGCCATGGCAAAATGCGCAGCTGACCCCATAGGTGGCTTTGCCGCGAGCGATGACGTCCTCCGGTGCTCTCGGGCGAGCAGGGTAGGCAGCAGGTCGTTGCGCGGGCCCACCCGCCGCGGCAGCGCCCGCTCTGCGAGCTGCAGGCGGTGTTTGAGGAGCCATCGGAGACTGGGCCTCAGGTCCGGGGGGAGCTTGCTGCGCGGCCACTCCTTGGCCCTGCATTAAATACAGTGAAGCAATCATTGCTCCAGACAATAAAAATTTGACTGACTTCTTTCCGGATTTCACGTTCCTGTCTCCTCGAATAACACTTCTCATGCTTTGTCACTTATGCCAAACCTAACCAGAGTTCCTACCTCAGCTTGCTTACAGTCTTATGAAGATCACCCAAAGCTACCTCCCAGACAGGAGTTTTTACCTTGCGCTCCTACCGAGCGTGGCCGATACCCGACCGATCGATCACTAGTTTTATTTCGTCCCGAAGTATAGTTCACTGATGGACGAAGAGTCTCCCCGATAAGTTTCGAAGCGCAGGATCAAGCATCCGAAACTGGGTCGTCGCGTGGCTCGATTGCCAGAAAGTCCACCGGCTCACGGGGCAGACTGATGCGTATTGAGGAGCAGCACCTGGCCCCAAATTCCTAGAGCGGGCGAGCTCGAAGCCAGTTTCCTGAGAAAGAATGGACCTGTCCCGCCTCTATGTGTTTCGTTGCCCGGTTGACTTGCGTACTATCAATTCTGGTTGGAAGAGATGGGCCTCCCCCATCGGCAGCGTCTTTCGATCTGCGCTGCGCTTGCCGAACAGGCTATGGAAGGCACAATTGGCCAACTCCGTCCGTGGCAGCCGAAGGGTCGTCAGACTCGGGTGCGTATGGGCTGCCAATTGAATGTCATCATAACCCACTACCGAAATGTCTTCAGGAACTCGCAATCCGTGCTCGAAAATGGCGCTCATTGCCCCGATTGCGGTCAAGTCGTTTGAACACATAATAGCTGTTGGAAGGATATTTCCGCTGAGGATGCGCTTCATCGCGCGATAGCCGCCATCCACACGGTGGTTTCCCTCGGTAATCATGCTTTTAGTGCTCGTCAGATCGTGCTGAGCCATCGTCTCGGTAAAAGCGTTGAAGCGAACTTGTGCGGAGTCAAGCGTCAGAGGTCCGCTGATAAAACCAATCTTGCTGTGCTTCAGAGAGATCAGGTGCTCCATCGCTGCAACGACACCGGTGCGATAGTCGAATCGAACGCTACTCACTCCAGGTCCTGGTGATCCGTTGTCCATCAGCACTAGTGGTATATGCCTCCGCGTGAAGACCTCGACCAGCCGGTCGTCCATCTCCGAGGTCATGATTGCAACACCATCGACCTTCCTCTGTAGCATGCGGATGACACAGGTCTCCATACGTGCCTTGTCATAGTTGGTGTTGGCGATCAACACTTCCTGTTTGTGCTCGACCGCAACCTCTTCAAAGGCCCTCACTAACTCCGGAAAGAAGGGGTTGGTGATGTCTGAAATGATCAGACCATAAAGGCTGGAGCGCCCGGATCCTAGCGCTCGTGCATTGACGTCTGGATAGAAATTGAGGGCTTCAATTGCTCGCCGCACACGTTCGGCGGTCTTCGGCGTCACGATGGCCGAACCATTAATTGTACGTGAGACGGTCGCAGTAGAGACACGCGCCTTCAGTGCGACAGCCTTGATATTCATAGATAGGTAATCATCCGCGAAGTACTTAGATCAGCGTCTCTAGCATAGGTTGCTTAATAGGATTGGTAACATCATCAGCTATGAATATACCGTCCCAGGAATAGCGTTGTAAAAGTCGACAGCGGACTCTGGAAATACTCTTTCCTATTCAGGTCATCCAAGGACGAGATTGAGCACTTGCTGCATTGCGAGAGGTGAATCCGACGTTGTCCCGCGAGCCAATCCGGGTCCAATCGCAATAGCTTCCGGATGCCCCTCGAACCAGACCAGGAAACGAAGTTGATCCGCGCCGGTTAGTCTGCACATGTTGATCCAGGTGTAATACGCCCCAAGGTCGGCATCGATGAGCGAACCTTCAGGGTCCGCGCCGGCAGGACTTGCGCCGCTCAACATCATGTTCATCGTCTGTGCCTGCTGTCGCGGAGCATAGCGGACAAAAAGCGTTTCTGGATGTGCGCGTCGTATGCACTCGCGCGCGGCCCACTGGACGAACGTCGTCGCGAAGATCTGTGTTCCCGAACCTTCGGTAAGCAGAGTCATCTGAAAATGGTTTAGAACATCGTCCGTGCCGACTGCGTTCAGACCAATTTCAGCGGGCTTCATTCTCGTCATCAGTGTCCGCAACTGCTCCGGCCCCACCTCTCCGGACGAGATCGCGCGTTGAATCCGGCCCAGCAGCATGGCACGTGGTTGCGCTAGATTTGCATAGAAAACCTGCGTTAGATCAGGCGTTGCGGTGCCAGAGCCCCCGTCGATATACCAATGCTGGAAGCTGCTGTCGAAGCCTGATGCGGTCGAAGCCGCGACAGAGTTCGAAGCCGCGCGCCGGGCAGCTTCTGCCAGCAAAATTGCCACACCGTCGTCGGGTTTCACGGCTGTCAGGCGAATGCCGAAGGGTTTCAGCTTTTGAAACAAAGGACGCTCCGCATACTTCGTCCCGGCACCAATGATTACGATTCCCAACCGCGGCTTTGCAGGCTCCTGATCGGGCACCTTAGCATTCACTGCTTTGGAATAGGCATCTGCCACCGAGTGGAATTGGTCCATCTGGTGAGTACTCCACAGAGATGCTGCGAGCGCCTCCATAAAGCCGGACGGATCATTCACCCAGTCTCTCGCGGCCAGGTCCTTGCTTAGGTTCAGGTCTCTGAACCCTGCCATCGCGCCAATCCGTTCGGAAGGGCTGAGCGCTGAGAGGTAGGTGAACTGCTTCTTCAACTCTCTGCGCTCGGCTGGCATCTTCCAGTCATAGGAAATTAGTTCCCGCAGTAATATCGGCGCGAGCGAAAGCGGAAGTTCCTGCAGGAGTGAGACCTCCTTAGTGGCAAACGCGCGTGCCTGCGGCGGGTATTTCTCGAAGGACTTATCTTTGAGATCAGCGGGCTGCATAACTTGGAGGACCTCACGTAAGGGTTTTCACTAGGCAAAGATCGACGAAAAACTCATCAAAGAACCGTTCGTCAGAACGAAATCAAGTGTATCAACGGATGAACGAAAGAAATTGCGGGAGGCCGGAGGGTGGAGAGTCACGATTTTCGAAGAGGGAATCCTTTCATGCCTCCTAACTGGGCTTGAGAATGAATGTCATGACCTCCTGCATCCTCGCGTTGAGACTGTCTTTTGCCTGTTGGGAGTAAGTCTGATGAAGTGCGATCTCTCTCTGGGCATCTTCGCGACGTCCTAGATGCGCATACGCTCGCGATAGACGGTAGTGAGCTTCTGCGGATAACGGTCGCAGCGCAATGGATTGCTCCAGGTCTGCGGCGCTTTCCTTCCAGTTCAATCGAATCTGCTCGAGTACTCCCAACTGGAACCAGGCCTCTGCGTACTTTGGGTCGGCAGCGATCGCAGCGTGCAGCAACGACGCAGCTTTATCAAGATCGTGCTTGTCGCTGGGTTCGTGCAGGATGGCCACAGCAGCATAAGTCGTTGTAACAGCGTTGCCTGGATGACGTTCGGCAAAGTTATAGATCTCCACACAGCCGGCATTCTCACCCTCTGCCAGCAGGCTGCAACTGCGGCCTAGCAAATCTGCGTAGGTGCCATTGTTGGGGTCGGTCTGCAATAGTTGCGAGAAGACGCGGATTGCCTCTTTGTACTCGCTGTTTGCGTAGTAGCCGATGCCAGCGGCGACCTCGAAGTGGGTGCTGGAAGGGAAGAGCTCTGAAGCAAAGTTCGCGACCTTGATGGCCTCAGGCCAAGTCCAGTGGCGTAGTAGCTCAATATCCAGAGCGTACAGATTCGCGTCGCTGGGATTGATTTTGGCCGCTGTCTGGAAGTGCGCCAGGGCTTCGGAAAAGTGACCTGCGCGCTCTTCGGCATCCGCAGCCAGTGCGTGCACTTGATCGGTCATCGCTGTCGGCGGTATCGTTGCAAGGGCTGCTGCTGCTTTGGCCGCGGACGTCGCCGAGCCGCTTTCATAGAGAGCAAGAGCGAGATCATATTTAAGATTCGTGTCTTGAGGTTCCAACGCTGACGCTTTGGCAAGAACAACTGCGGCGTCCGCGGGTTGAGAAGCAGACATCAAAGCCTGACCTAGGTTTGAAAGCGCCACTACGTTATTTGAGTCTAGTGAAGTGGCCTTTTTCAGTTCCCTGATCGCTTCTGGATTCTTACCAAGTTTTACGAGAGCAGCGCCGAGGTTGGCATGCGCAAGAGCCTCACGGGGGGCAAAATCGGTCGCATGCATGAGGAAGG
This sequence comes from Granulicella sp., assembly GCA_039922815.1. Taxonomy (GTDB): domain Bacteria; phylum Acidobacteriota; class Terriglobia; order Terriglobales; family Acidobacteriaceae; genus Edaphobacter. Next base: position 417 of record JBDTDX010000117.1, on the reverse strand, counting down.
GAAGTGCTTTGGCAACATCCCCATTCTCTACATAGAGACTGCCAAGGGCTTCGTTAGCTTCGTAGTTAGCTGGGTAGCGTCGGCTGAGGTCCCGGAGGATAGGTTCGGCACGCGCAGCCTGTCCTGCATCATAGGCATCAAGCGCAAGGTGAAGCTGAGCCTGATCTTGCGGGGACATGGGCTTTGGGGGTGTGTGTTTTGAAGCGGAGGTCTGTGCTGGGAGCACACCTGACAGGAGAAGCAAGATTGAAAGAGGAAAGGCCTTGCGGAAAATTTGGGGTGCTGGCATTTTTAGAAGGTCCTGTCAGGTGTCGTTCTTTTGCAAGAACGACACCTGACCTGGAGTTTACGCTGCTAGTAGGAGTACTTCAACGCGAATTGGAAGAAGCGCGAATCTGGCGTGTTGGACTGGAAGGT
>JBDTDX010000116.1:0-6661 GCA_039922815.1 Granulicella sp. | reverse complement strand
AGGTAACGCGGCCGTAGGGGTCGATGGCGGCAGTGACACCGGTGTTGGTGGAACGGAGAATCCAGCGGTGATTCTCCACGGCGCGCATACGAACCATGTTGAGATGCTGCCAGGCGGCACTGGTGTCGCCGTACCAGCCATCGTCAGAGATGTTGACCAGGACCTCTGCACCGTTCTTGACGAACATGCGGACCTCGTCGCCGAAGATGGATTCGTAACAGATGAAGACACCGATGGCGTGGCCATTGGTACGGAAGACGGTGCGGACGGTGCCGGGGTCCATGTCCCCCACACCGGCAGTAAGTTTGTTGGCGAAGAAGAAGAGGTTTTTGAAGGGGATGTATTCGCCCCAGGGAACCAGGTGGATCTTGTCGTAGCGGCCTGCGCTTTTGCCGTCTGCTGTTACGAGGGCGGCGGAGTCGTAGACGCGGACGCCGCGGGGCGCGGTGGCGTCGGGAACTACTCCGAGACTACCGATGATGAGGGGCGAACCCATGCTGCGAGCGAGGGCGGCGAGGCGGTCGCGTAAGTAGGGATCGTCTGTGCGGAAACCTGCGGGGGATTCTGGCCACGCGATGAGATCGGTGGGGACCGGGGAGCGGTTGCCTTCGGGATTTGCAGAAACAAAATGGAGGCATTTCGTGGAAGACATCTCGGGTGTGCCGATGCAGCGGTCAGCCGGAGGGTAGATGCTAAGTCGCGAAAAGGAACTGATAAGTTGCGCCGGCGACTCATAGGGCCCTTTTGCTTCCGCGCCGACACTTAGATTTTCCTGCACGAGGGTCGCAGTGTTCTGTGTTGCAATGTGGTTTGGAGTTTGCACGCTATGTAAGAGCAAGAGGTAACCGACCACGATGACAACACCGGCGAGAGTAAGAAGAGTGCGCGTGTAACGGCGTTCGCGTAGACGGAGACGAATGAGCCATAGGGCATTGATCGCGGCGATAACGAAGGAGATGCCATAGGCGCCGGTGATGGGAGCGAGGTGGATAAGAATCGGATTGTCTATCTGCGTGATGCCGAGCAGGTCCCACGGAAAGCCGGTGATGCGTGCGCGGGCTAACTCAACAGCTACCCAGACAAATGGCGATAGAAGGAGCGCTCCCTGCACACCCAGACGCGAGCGGCGCAGCACTCCAATCAGAAGACCGAAGAGCGCATGATAGAGGCCAAGATAGAAGCAGAAGAGGACAAGGATGCCGGCGGCGATGGGCTGCGCTAGACCTCCATAGAGATACATCGTCTGGTAGATCCAGTAACAGTTGCTGAGATACCAGAGGAACCCGCAGAGATAGCCGAGGGTGGCGCTCTGGCGCAAAGTAAGTGGCTCGCCCAACTTATTGGTTCCCACGAGAGCGGCAAGGAGAGGCCACAACGCGATCCACGCGAACGCCGTTCGCCACACGGGGACCGGGCCTGCCAGAGGAAATGGAAAAGTTTGGAGCACCGCAGACAGAATGATAAGCAGCCAGAGCTTGAGAGGTGTGAGTCGCATCGCTGTGCGAAGTTTACAGCAGAGGCATCTTCTTTTCTCTGCGAAAGAGCTGCGGTTTCGCGGATACTGTCCGCTAACTCGCCTCAGGTTGAGTTAGTAACTGGAGGGAATTACCGGTTCAAACTACTTCGTAAGATTTCGTGGGAGCATACTTATTCGATTGATACGAGGCTGTTTAGTTTGCTACTCTTTAGTTCGTTCTGTATCTTAGAGTGGTTTGGTGTGTTTACAACCCAATCGATATTGATAAGAAACTTGAGCTATCCAACAGGAGGTAACACGTGGACGTAAGTGCGATGATTGCTGGAATTGATGGTGAAGTTAAGAAGTATGAGGCTGCAATTAAGCAGCTTCACGAGATACGCAAGAGTCTTCAAGGTTTGCCGAAATCGGCTGCGGTGAGCAAGGTGTTACGCGGTCGTCCCAAGGGAAGCAAGAAGGCTGCAACGAAGGTTGCATCAGCGAAGGCCGCTGCTCCCGCCAAGACTGCAACGAAGCGCAAGCTGAGCCCCGAAGGTCGCAAGCGGATTGCAGACGCGATGAAGCGCCGTTGGGCAGAGCGCCGCAAGAACGCTCCGGCGAAGACCGCAGCCAAGTAGTTTCCAGTTTCGTTTAGAACCAGGACAAGCGAACGGTCGCGATGAGCGGCTCGTTCGCTTTCTTGTTTTTCAGTGGGCGATGTCGAAGGAATCATGCACGCGGTGCTCGTTCGCTAGCGGGTAGCTACTACCTCGCGCAGGTTGTCCTTGGCGAGAAAGAACCTGGTGCTGCTGAAGCTTTCGAGAAGCTTCTCAATCTGACGATTGTTTAAGGCGTGGAGCAGCGGCTGGCTGCCTGAGAGCTGCATCTCGACATTTGGCGTGTCGGTGAGGTGATAGCGACGGAAGGCGATCTCGGGACCCTCCTTCCTGGAGTGGAAGAAGGCCAGGAGTTGGCCGTCGGGCTGGATGACCTGGTGGAGGCGGGCCATGACGGGAGCGAGCAGCGGCTCGGGCAGATAGTCCATCGCGTCCCACAGAATGACGACGTCGAAGACGCGGCCTGAGAAGTTGAGGTTGGCGGCGATGTATCCGTCGACGTTATAGTGCGGCGGCTCGCCGGGTGCGCCGGAGACGAGCCACTCGGGCTGTGCGGCTTCCTCGGCCAGATTGGCCATGTAGACGCTGTGGCCGAGGCTGGTGATGTAGTTGATGTTGATGGAGGACGTGGGCCCGATGTCGAGGATGCGCAGGGATTCCTGCGACTTGAGATGCGTGAGGAGCTGGGCCCATCCGCTGGAGTGGCGCGGCGTGCGGGCTCCGTTGCCGGAACCGCCAGCTTTGTCATTCTTGCCAAAGAGAGCCATGCGACCGCAAACCTTTCTGCTTAAGCCTTGACGGATGCGCCGGCTGGGTTGAGTTCGACGCGACCCTTGATAATGGCACTCTCTTCGATGGAGAGGCGGCCAGCTAGGATGTCGCCGGTGACGACGGCGGACTGGCGGAGGTCGATGCTGCCGGTGGCCTTGATGTTGCCGTCGACCTTACCGAAGATGATGACATCGTGCACGCTGATGTCGGCGTTGACGGTGGCGTTGGGACCGATGGTGAGCCGGCTGCTGGTCAGCGTGATGGTGCCTTCGATCTGACCGTCCATGAAGAGATCCTCGCTGCCGGTGAGCTCTCCCCGGATGATGACAGACTTCCCGATGACGGTGGAACCTTCTGCTGCATTCATGCGTTCTTTGCTCCCTGTGGAAATAGTCCTGCGGAGAGGACGGATTCAGTGTATCTTGCCCGAACTATACCCAAGCGTATGCGTCGAGGCAACCTACCCTCATGAATTGCACGAATTGCTCCGTGTTTCCAGAATGCTCCGTGTTTCCGAAATGGGTCGCTGCAAAATAGTGCAAACTGATGCTCTACCAACTTTGCCGAGGTTCTGTACGTCTTATCGTCAGCATGCCGGATAAACACAGCGAGGGCCGAACGATGGGATGGAGAGCCTGCTGGTATCTGGCAGTCGCGGGCGCACTGCTGTTGCCGGGCTTTCGTGCCATCGCGCAGGGTGCGGGGAATGCGCCGACTTCGAGAGCGCCACGGGACTGGGCTGTCGATGTGGCCAACAACGAGCTTGCGGCGCTGCAGCACTCTGACATCTACCTGCGGTATCGCATGCATGTGGTCGATCAGAAGGGCGACCAGGTTCGCGACGTAATTGAAACTAAAGAGGGAACCGTAGCTCGCCTCATCCTGCGAGATGGGCGGCCGCTGACGGCGGAACAGGATGCAGCGGAACGAGAGCGGCTCTCCGGAATGATCGACTCCCCGGATCTATATATGAAGCACGTAAAGAGCGGCGCCGAGGGGAAGAAGTTGGCAGCCGATATGATCCGACTGATGCCGGACGCAATGATCTATAGCTACGTTCCCGGACAGCCGCAGGAGGGGCATGACGAGGGCAGCGGCAAGGTGGTGCTGGACTATCATCCAAATCCCAAGTGGTCGGCGCCGTCGACCATCTCCGAGGCGCTGACTGGGCTTGAAGGCCGCATGTGGATCGACGTGAAGACGCATAACTTGTTACGGATGGAAGGACAGATCTTCAAGCCGATCAACTTTGGCTGGGGGATGCTGGCGCGTATCTATCCGGGGGGGAAGGTGTCGCTGGAGCAGACGCCTGTGGGGGGCGGTCAGCGGTGGATTTACACGCATTTTACGGAGGATGTGACTGTGCGCGCGATGATGGTGAAGACGCTGCATGTTCACACGCAAGTGGATGCCTACGACTTTCAGATTTTGCCGAAAGTACTTAGCTACCAGGAGGCGATTCGGCAGTTGCTGGCTACACCGTTGCCGACGCATTGATGCCGATCACGCAGTGACGAAGGCCCGTGCACGCAGGGTGTGGCGGCGCACGGTGAGAGCTTCGATGCGGTCGCGTTGGACGGCATAGCCGCTGCCGGGGATGGTGGGAACGACGATCTCGCCCGTGGAGGTGACGGTGACGGCGGGCTCGATGATGTCCTGCTGCCAGTAGCGGCTGGAGGCGGAGACGTCGCCTGGAAGCGAGAAGTTGGGCAGCGAGGAGAGGGCGATGTTGTGGGCGCGGCCGATGCCGGTCTCGAGCATGCCGCCACACCAAACGGGGATGCCGCGCTCGGCGGCGGCGTTGTGGACACCGATGGCCTCGGAGAAGCCGCCGACGCGGCCGTTCTTGATGTTGATGATGCGGCAGGACCCCATGTCGATGGCGGCGAGGGCATCGCGGCGATTGCGGATGGACTCGTCGAGACAGATGGCGGTCTCGATGCGCTTTTGCAGCATGGAGTGGAAGTAGAAATCGTCGTACCAGAGGGGCTGCTCGATCATGAGCAGGTGGAACTGGTCCCAGCTGGCAATGTGATCGAAGTCGCGCATGCGGTAGGCGGAGTTGGCATCGCAACTGAGCATGATGTCGGGCCAGCGGTTGCGAACAGCCTCGAAGATGTTGGTGTCCCAGCCGGGTTTGCACTTGAGCTTGATGCGTTGATAGCCAGCGGCGAGCTCGGTGGCGATCTTGTCGAGCAGAGCTTCGATGGAGGGCTGGATGCCGATGGAGACGCCGCAGGGGATGGACTTGCGCGTGCCGCCGAGAAGCTGTGCGAGGGAGATGCCCTGACGCTGGGCATCGAGATCCCAGACGGCGTTCTCTAGCGCGGCCTTAGCCATGCGGTGGCCGCGGACCTGGCTGAAAAGGCTGCGGATGGTGCCGCCGCTGATAATCTCGGTGGCTTCGAGCAGACGCGGGGCGAGCTCGGTTTCGGTGATGATCCAGGCGGTGTCGATCATCTCGTCGGAGAAGTAAGGGTGCTCGCCGGCGACGCACTCGCCCCAGGCGGTGAGGCCGTCGGACTCGAGCTCGACGAGGAGGATGCGGCGCGCGGTGGTGAGACCGAAGCTGGTCTCGAACGGGTGCGCGAGGGGCATGTTGATCTCGCGAAGGTGGATGGCGTCAATTCGGATCATGGGCGGCCTGGCTTTCGGGAGAGGGTGCGGGTGGAGGGGCTGTATATGGGCCGAGGAGATAGGTGCCGTTGCCTTCGGCGTCGCGCTCGTAGTCGAGGATGGCGAGTCCGCCTGCGAACGCAGATTGGAGAGCGATGCGATTGCTGGTCTGTAGGTCGACGGCGAGGGTGCGCTGGTCGGGGTTTTGTTTCCAGAGAGAGATGGCTGCCGGGACCGCTACGCGGGTGGTGATTGCGCCCAGAGACGGCTGCGTACCGGCAAGACGTTCGAGGACGCGGGGTGAGCGGAGCCACCATTCGGCGTAGAGGCGGTCCGTGGGCAGGCCGCCCTGAAGCGGCGAGGAGGAGGGGCCATAGAAGTTCGGCGCATAGCGGCGGGCGATCGCACCGAGGCGATGAAGATTGAGGTGAGCGTTCTTGATTTCTAGCGGGTCGAAGGTCCACTCCATGAGCTCGAAGCCACGGGTAAGGGCGTCGTCACGCTGGGCGAGCTTGAGGCGGCGGCCAAGGCCGGTGTTGCGGTATGCGGGCAGCACGGCGAGCATGTGCGAGTGGAGGTAGGGCGTGCCTTCGCGATAGCCGGGAAGGGCCATGGCGAAGCCGACTATGGAGTCGCCATCGAAGGCGCCCATCACCTGGCCGCCGATGCGCTGGGCGAGCAGGAAGACGAGGCGTGGGACTACATCGCCATCGCTATACCCCCAGACGGCGATCTGGATCTCGACGCAACGGTCGAAGTGCGCGAGTTGATCGAGCGACGCGATACGAAGTGTGGTCATGCGCCAGGCCCTGTCTGCGGGGTGGTTTGTTTGGCTGCGGACCAGAGCTCTTCCAACTGCTCGGGGCGGAGCTCTTCGAGTCCTGCGGAGCCGCCGGCTACCTGCTCCATGTGGGTGAAGCGGGCGCGGAACTTGGCGTTGGCAGAGCGGAGTGCGGACTCGGGGTCGATGCGGAGATGACGGGCGAGATTGACGGCGGTGAAGAGGAGGTCCCCCAGCTCTTCTTCAGCTGCGTGGGTGGGCGTGGGGCTGGACTGTAGTTCGGGCTGTAGTTCGGCTTGCAGCTCGGCGATCTCTTCCTGGAGCTTGTCGAAGAGGCCAGCGGGGTCGGGCCAGTCGAAGCCTACCTTCGCGGAGCGAGAGCCTAGCTTGCCAGCTTCGAGCATGGCAGGCATGGTGCGG
>JBDTDX010000115.1:0-11754 GCA_039922815.1 Granulicella sp. | reverse complement strand
GCAGGGCGCGGTCGCGCGGATTGTTCTGGATCTCCAGATAGCCGGCGACAGCGCCTTCGACAGGGTGGCCAATGTAATTCATGGCGATCGGATCGCCGTCGTTCCATCGGCGCATGTTGTATTGGCCGAGCGAAGCCCAGTAATCACTCCAAAAGGGCTTATTCAAGAGAAGGTTTCTTTCATGCTGCGTAGAGAACGTGGTGCGGACTCCATTAAGAAGCAGGTCGAAAGACAGCGATTGGAAGAGGAGTCCTTTCCAGTGGAACGGTTCCTGCGGAGTTCCCATCAGTTCGGGATGAGGAGCGAGGGACAGCCCCTTCGGGTAGACAGCCGCAGACGGTCTATTCCTGGGGAGGAGAGGCAGAGTCAATGCTGCCGACACCCGTTCGATGCTTAGGGCAGAGGGCGCATCAGGAAGATCAACGTCGGTTGCCGCAGTAGGAAAAGTCGCAGGTGTAAGTTCATTGGCGAACGCAGGGGCGATAGCGCAGAACAGCAAAAGAAGGAAGTAGGTTCTGCGGATCATGTTTCCCAAAGGCTGGTGCAAGCTCTTTCTTCGCTGCGACTTACATGCCGTAAGATCACGTTTGGATTAATGCGGCTTCGTGAACTTTTCTTTTGGATGCCAGTTGTTGACGTTGTGTTGTTACAGAAATGGCATCAACTCAGCACAGATCGCCGCAAAAGAAGACGGCCAATAGAGAGGATCTCTATTGGCCGCGCGTGCGTATTGCTTGAGGATGTTAGCTAGTTACCAGTCGCCGAACATGCGCGGCCACTCTGGGCCAGGCCCCATGTCATGGCATTGCTGTAAAGCTGAATAATGACCGGCTCGGCGTACATCATCCCGCCATGCCCGAGCGCGGAATAGAAGGCATGACCTTTGCCGACGCAATGCCACCACGCCATCGGATGATCCGCACCCATTGTGGAGCGGCCCGGGGTATAGCTCTTCTCGTCCGCAGTGATCAGGATGTGGTAACCGGGTTTGCTGCGTGGATTGGTGGAGAATGCGTACCACTCGTCCGAGCGATGAATGACTGCGGGCAGACCTTTGGTGAGGGGACTCTTCATGTCTTCTACGTGAAAGTCGCCGGGCTGCTGTGGCGAATGACTCGTGAATTGAGCTCCAACGAGCGACTCGATATACCAGGGCCAGTCAGCCAGCGAAGAGTGGCCGTTCGGAGTGGCATAGACCGGATCGCCACCGGCACCGTGTATGCCGACGTACGATCCACCGTTCTCGACCCACGTCTTAAAAGCTTCGCGCTGATCGGCGGTCAGGGTATCGCCGCTGTTGTTATTCCAGATGACCAGCTTGAACTTCGAGAGCTGCTCCTTATTCATGACGGCACCGTTCTCGGTCACAAAATACGGTATCCCTCGGTCTTTTGCCATCACTGCCAGAGCCACATTCGAGGCCTGGATTCCCGCTTCTTCCCGGAAGCCATTTGTCTTCGAATAGATCAGGACGCCGCCGGGCTTGAGATCCGCCGGTAATTCCGGTGGCACCGTATCAAAAGTGGGATGCGTCACAAAGCCGGCCTGAGCGCCATTCAATTGACCGCGCGGCCGTCCTTCGCCGCGAGGCCTCCCCTCCCCTGGACCGCCTGGTCCTTGTGCGCTGGGCGGACCGCCTGGTCCTTGTGCGCCCGGTTCGGCCATGGGTGGCTGTTGTGCCATCAGCATTGAAGTTGCGATCGTGAAAAAGGCCGTTACGGCCAACCGTCGAAAGGGGAACATTGTGCAAGTCATTTCCGATTCACTCCCTAAATTTAGCGTGCAATTTCCAAATGGCCCATAGCTTTGGCGCGCAGTCATTCCATGTGTCGCGGGCAGCCAACATAGTACGCGGATTTCCTGTCGACGCGTTGAGGTTCCCAGAATTTCGCTCCACTATGCGTGGCAGCTTAAAAAGACATGGCCAGAGCCGCATTGGCTTTGGCCATGTTTGTGAAACTGGAAAAGCGAATGGGTTGGCGAGCTGTTCTCTGCGCGCCGTGAAGGGTGAGTCGGGAAGCTCGCCATCTTCTCTCGGAAGATAGCGCTGCAATCCCAGCTAATCGGGTTGAAGTGTGGCGTTCTCGTCATACCTAAGGTCCGGGCCAGGCCCCTTGTGAGTTTTCAGCGCCTTTAAGAGATCCGTTTTGGTCACGATCCCTTCGAGCTTACCCGTTGGCGAGGTAACGAGAAGCATATGCTGCTTGTACTCACTCAACAGCAAGCGGAGGGCTTCCATCACCTCGCAATCGGCGGCGACCTTTGTGGCTCGTGGCTCAATAATGTCGCGGACGTGCGATGTGGCCCATTTTTTCGGAGGCACCTTGGTGATCGACCAGACAGCTACCAGCCCGAGAAGTCGCGTCCCTTCAAACACGGGAAAGGTGGCATGGCGATAGTGAGGAGAAAGGACCTCGGCAAATTCGGTGAGACTCAGGGAAGCCTGCACAGAGATCACTCTCTGCTGCATGACCTGGGCCACGGTCAGGCTGGTCAACTCGTCGACGGTCACACCTTCGTGCAGGTGCTGGTCGCCAGAGGCCGAGGCGTCACCGGAGATGGCATACGCTACGGCGGCCCCTATCAAAGCTGGAATGATAAAGGCGTGCCCGCCTGTTGCCTCCGCCACGAAGACCACCGCAGCCAGTGGGGTCTTATATCCGGCAGCAATAAACGACGCCATGCCGACCGCTGCGTAGAGCTCGATGGAAGGGCTGTGAATCACCGACTGGGCAAAGGCAACACCGAGTGTTCCGCCCGTCAAAAACAGGGGAACGAACATGGCGCTGACGCCGCCGGCAGCGAGAGTAAATGTGGTGGCAGCAAGTTTGAGCAGCGCGAAAAGAAGGAGTTCGACGGTTCCGTGATGCTGTTGGAGAATCACTCCGACGGCCTCATAATTTGTGCCAAGAGGAACCAGTTGGCCGGGGAAAAAATACAGGAAAATGATGCCGCATATTCCGGTCAGGAAACCGCCGATGGCCAGTTTGATCCAGTGCGGTTGCGACCATTTCACGAAGAAGACGCGCGCGCGGCGAAAGGTAATGACGAAGGCCATCGCGATCAGACCGACAAGCGCTCCCAGTACGGCACACCACACGAGGTCCCGCCCCGTATAGGTCGTACTGGTGATGAAATCAAAGAGCGGTGCCCCGCCAAGAAAGGAGCTAAGAGTCGCATAGGAAATGACAGAAGCGATGAGTGAGGGAACGAGAGCCTCATGCGCGAGGTCGTCCTTGTATGGCATTTCGAGAGCGAAGACGATTCCTGTAAGCGGTGCGCGAAAGACCGCCGACATGCCAGCCGCTGCGCCGCAGATCAACATGATGCGGCGGTCGCGCGGGTCCAGTCGGAAACGTCGCAATTTAACCCAAAGCCATGATCCGATCGCTGCGCCGCCATAGATGCTGGGGCCTTCGAGCGCGGCGCTGCCACCGAACCCTACCGTAGTGATGGCCGCAAGTAACTTCGGAAAGAACGGACGCATGTTGATGTCGCCGTGATGCTCATGGTACGAGCGAATAATTTCCTCGGTGGAGTGCTTATTCGGATCCGGCGTCAAATACTGCATGATGAGTCCAGTGATGGCGAACCCGACCGTCAGCCCCGGCACAATCGCCCAATGGTGAAGCAGATAATAGCCGAGCACCGCAGGCCACATCTTGCCAAGAATAATGACCGTGATGCCGGTAATTAGCAGCCCCGTGATGACTCCAATAATTGGAGCAAGCACCAGCCACTTGTGTAAGTCGCGTGAGTAAGTCGCGGCAAGGTCTTCATGGACCAACGGGAAATATTTGCGGAGCAGAGGTTGTCGTAATACCCAATTCTGTGCGACTTTGTTTTTTAGCGGCGATTGCGGCATTTGATGAGTTTCATTCCTTATTGATTGCGATACGTCCAGGTCGTTCGTTACCGATCAGCACCTGCCTGCCAGTGGACTAGCAGGTCAGCCATGGAGTGCGCTGATCCAGCGAGAACCTCTTCGCTCTATTTGGTTTTCGGCCCGCAATAAGCCACGGCTGCACTCAGCCTGAAGCAATTCCGGCACGCAGCTTGCCAGATTGGCGTGCCGCGTCCTCTCGCTGAAAGGGAAAAACCGCGCAGGTATCCGCGAAGCCAGACGAGCATCCTACCCAGCACCTGCGATCGCAGGCGGCGTGGAGATTGCATTTGGCTTTATGGTTCGATTATATCGGAATACGATCCAATTTTCATCGGTCGCGCCGATACGTCGCGGATTGCGCTCTCAAAACTGCGGAATAAATCCTGATTTCGATTGACCAGGCGAAGTTGACGCCGGTTTATTGATTGCGAAAGTGGCCGTTCCATAGGCATAAAAATGGCCAGAGCGATCACTGCTCTGGCCATCTGTATTTCAAGTTGCGTTTAGTCCATTTCGGGTAACGGCTGCAGGCATTTAATAATTTTCAGTAAGTCCGGAGTTACTGTGCGTGTCTTGGCAACAGCATCAGCCAGCGAGATATCCGTGATTTTCATCCCCTGCAACACCACCATGCGGCCGAACTTGCCCGCATGTACCAGATCGATTGCGGCGAGGCCATATCGCGTCGCCAGCATACGGTCATTCGCCGAAGGTGTGCCACCGCGCTGAATGTGGCCAAGATTGACGCTCCGCGTTTCGTAGCCGGTGCGCCGTTCGATCTCATTTGCGAGCACCTCCGCAATGCCGCCTAACCGCACGCGGCCTTTGGAGTCGACTCGATCGCGTCCCGCAATCTTCTCGACACCGGGCAATTTGGCACCTTCGGCCACCACGACAATTGCGAACTTCTCCCCGCGATCCCAGCGATACTTCAGCAGGCGACAGACTTCGTCCATATCGATGGGCAGCTCAGGAACCAGGGTCACGTCCGCTCCGCCTGCGATTCCAGCGCCGATTGCGATCCATCCTGCGTCGCGGCCCATGACCTCGCACACGATCACCCGGCTATGCGACTCGGCAGTCGAGTGCAACCGATCGACGGCTTCGGTCGCAATCTCAACCGCGGTATCGAACCCGAAGCAGGCATCCGTTCCACACAGATCGTTATCGATGGTCTTTGGCACGCCGATGCAGTTCACGCCATTCTGGAAGAGTTCCAGACTGGCTGCCTGCGTTCCGTTCCCGCCCAGTGCGATCAACGCATCGATGCGGTGTTTCGCGAGGACCTCGATACATTTGGCCTGACCATCCGGAACATCCTGCATGTTCATGCGCGACGAGCGGAGAATCGTACCGCCGAGGTGCAGGATGCCGGATGTCGTTTCGAGGGTCAGAGGCATCGTCACATCCTCAATCAGGCCCCGCCAGCCCTCCATGAAGCCTACAAATTCATCTCCATAATGTAGAGTTCCCTTCCTGACTACCGCTCGTATCACCGCGTTCAGGCCGGGACAATCCCCGCCGGCGGTGATCAATCCAACTCGCATGATTTCCTCTCAGAGAAACGCTTAAAGGCTGTAAAACTTCCAGGCAAATAATTAGTCAAGTTCGCTCAAGTGTACTTGAGTCGCTTCGCTACCACGATTATGCGCGCATAGAAAATGACTATGCAGGACGGTTTCCCACGCGAAGGCGACTCGAACCGTACTCCGGTAAGCCGTCAGATTCTATTGTAGAACCCTCTCTCAGCGAGATACCAACTTGCCAGCCAGCACCGCTTCCACAACATCGTGAACCTGCAGCAGAGACCACGCAGTTGCATGGAGCTGCGGTTGCGTCTGGCCGGCCTGATGGATCAGAAGCGCTGGACGCGGATCGTAGACCTGCCGGGACGCAACCTCATCTTCTGCGGTCCATGCGGGCATCCAATTCCACAGATCGATTCGCCAGGAATGATCTCCCTGCACAATGAGCGTCGTATCGTTCCAGCGGGGCGAGCTCTTCAAGATGCCGAGAATGCGTCCCAGAGAGCGGTCTGCGAGGGCCAGGTTGTCGAGATACGAACTACCGCAGGTTTGCGTGTAGTTGTCGTTGAGGCGGCTCCAGATATTGGGGCTGTGCGGGATCGAGAGATGAAGAAAAATGAAGTCGGCCTGGTCCGTTTGCAAAAGTTCCATCGCATGGCTCTGCAAATCGATATGGGTCTGATAGCGCTGGCGCACATCGTACGAGCAAATGTCGCGGTCCGCGTTTTTGGTCGAGGAAATCACTTCACGCGCCATTTGCTGCAACGGCGAGAGCGTGTTGCGTAAGAGGCTATGGCCTTGCGCCATAGGTCCGTCAATCGTGTCGCGGTTGGTCCAGTAGCAGTTATCGATTGCGCGTGTGTAGAGGGAACAGTAGGGGTTGTACCAGCCGACCGCAGCCGTTCGCCAGCCGCTCTTCTGTGCATCTGCAAAAACGGTCTGGCTGCCATCGAGCAGATGCCAGCCGGGCACGTTTGTGTAATGCACACTGAATCGATTGTGAAGGCTATAGCGGTAATCATCGACGATATGCCCGGTAAAGAGCGATGGAATCACCATGACCGTACGCCTGCCAATCGGCTGAACATCCGTAAAGACGGTACTTTGGCTGCGCAGGGAATCAAAGGCAGGCAATTGCAGATCGTGAGCGCGATGCTCAAAGACCTGGTCGTAGGACAGCTCATCGAAGACGACCCACACCAGCAGCGGATGCTGGCGAGGGGATTGGGCGGATTTCGTCCAGGTGGCAGCGTACTGCTGGGTGCCGGGTTTCCAGCGCATGATCCATGCGAGCTGGGCAATGCTGCAGAACGCGAAGATAGCCAGGAATACGCCAACCGCGTCTCCCAGTTTCAGGATCCCACGATACCAGCTCGGCCGCTGTAGAAAGATGAGAAGAATCACTGCAGCCCAAAGAACGGCAAGAAGCGGAAGCAGCCCGCTGGCCATTTCGAAAGGAAACAGATCGCGCATCCGTTCCACCAGGTAAGGCGGAACGGTCATCGCAATCAGTAACAGCATCCAGGGGTAAAATCGTGTGCGTTCAACGAGAGCGAACACGGCAAAGATAGCCAGTCCTAAAAGAGCGATGTCCAATATCTGCGCAACGCAAATCATGGCGAGCGACCACGGAACGTGCAGGCGGACATCGCCTCCGCCTCCTAACAAATCGCCGTAGTTCATCACCAGAATGAGTGATGAAAGCCCGATACATTGGCAAAACCTCTTCAGCATCCCACCTCTTCAGCCATCCACCTTTTCGAAGAGCATCAGAACACGCCCATTGCCAAGGGTCCGCCGCCGCACCAGATGGAACAGGCCTTCGCAGGCGGCGAGCAGGTCGGCGTCGGTCAGGTATCCATAGAGATCCTCTCGCTTGCGCATGAGGCTCTGATACATCGGATCTCCAACCGGAACCCACTCGATAACCAGAGACCGCCGTGTAAGTTTGTGGCACAGGGCGATGATGGACTCCAGCGGAATCTGCTCCATTAAGAGAAGGTGATGGATCACGGCAAGCATCATCACCAGGTCGCTCTGCCCTTCCAGCCGCGCGAGGAGAGAGGTCGACTCGCGATTCTCCCACCCTGCGGGCGGTGTGGGGCGCGCCAGATCGGCGTGGATGGTCTGGATGTTGAGATTGCGCGCGCGGGCCATGCAGACGAGCCGCTCGGCGGATGCTGCGTCACGCTCGAGCGCGACAACTTCAGCCGAAGCTGCCGCGACGGCGCTGTATTCGCCTGTGTTGGCGCCGATATCGAGCACGCGCTCTGGACGTAAATCTGCGAGTACCTGCTTCATCCAGGCAAGTTTTTGAGCACTTTGCTCAGCCGTGTAATGCGTCAGGGTGTTCTTGTATTCCGACCAGTTGGAAGCCGCGTCCTTTGGCATTGCACGTCGCGTGCGCTTGCGCAGATTCGCGAAGGAGCTGCGCAAAATGTGCGTCACTAGTTCCGGATCTTTGGTGCGGCTGGAGGTCTGCGCTGCTGGCGCATCCGGCCGCTTGCGCTTTTCGAGCCAGGTGGCCAGGGTGATCGGCCAGAACGCCGCCCGCGACAAGCGCTGAGGCCAGCTGAGCGCCGTGTAGAGTTCCACCGGCTCGTACCCATCTCGATGGAAGAGGGTCAGGGTCAAAGGCCAGCCAAGCAGCCGGTTCATCAACAGAGGCAGAAGGAACGTCCGCATGTACTGGCCGTACGCCAGCCATACGGAGGAGGCCGGATCGCGGCGTTCAAACGAGAGGACATCTACAAAGATAGGTCGTGAGCCGATGAAAAGAATATTGAGAGGCGTCGCGTCTTTAAGAATCCAGCCTTCGCTGAGCGCCTCGTCGCAGAGGGTCAGCGTCAGTTCAGCTGCCTGTAGCCACTGGGATGGCGTCCACTCCCACGGATACGTAATAACGGGGATTCGGGGATGAAACAGGCGAAGCTGCCCGCTGGAATCGTCAATGGTGGTGCCGATCAGATCGCCGCGTTGCTGAAGCCGCAGACACAAATGCGACGCTAGAAACTCCAGCAGCGAATCCCGCCCCGAGGCGCGGATGGTCCGAACGACGCGATCATCTTCAAAGCTTAAAGAGCCGGCAGGATCCCGAAAAGTCGGGCACGGGACTACCGAAGTCATACGGCATTCGCCGATTTCTTTGTATCGGCCACTTCGGGAAGAGTCTCTTTACCTGGTTCTTTTTCAAGGAACAGGCTCTTGATCTTACGTCGGAAGAAGAAGCCGCAGGTAGCCAGCGCGGAGGCGACACCCTGCAAGGCAAGCAATCCGGTTCCGGGATCGACATAGCCCCAGGCATTCCGATCCGTAGCGACAAGAAAACAAAAAGCCGTAAAGAGTGCAAGCGACAACAGTACAAGTCGTTTCATGAGGAACCTCGTGGAAACTCTGCTCGAGTGTCAAGCCAATAAAATACAAACGTGGAGAATCGTCGACCAAACGTTTGCGTATTTCAGCGTAGACACGGATACGTATCGATAGTTGCGGCGCGACGTACTTTTTTGCCGAGCCTGATATCAGGCCAGAATGAGGAACATAATGATGAACATGCCGTTCGTGGTCAATAACTTGAGCGACCCCACTGGCTGAGCCGTCGATTGGGGGAGACAAATTGCTTTCGTTCCCTACTTCTTTAACCGGGGAGAGAACCTGATGAAGGGTTCCGGAATCTATCGCCCATTCGGCATAAGCAAATTAGAGAAAATAAACGGGCTGCGTGGTATCATCAACCATCGGCAGGCTGCCCTTCACAAGGCAGAGGTGGGCGGTTCAGTATCCGCTTGCGCCTATCACTCCCACAGCTCTTCGTTTTGTCAGAAGGCTTGTTTGCGGAAGACCTGCGAACCAGAATTGGAGAAACTCCCATGGCAGCAAAATGTGATCTTTGCGGCAAAGGCCCGCAGTTCGGTAACAACGTCTCTCATGCCAACAACACGACCCGTCGTCGTTGGAACGTCAACCTGCAGCCTGTGAAGGCAAAGGTTGGCACGTCTTCGAGCAAGCGGCTGCGCGTTTGCACCGGCTGCATCAAGACCGGCAAAGTCGTCAAAGGCTAAAAAGTTTTCAGATAAAAAAGACCCCAGCCGCGTTTGCAGCGGCTGGGGATCTTTGTGTTTAAAAACTCAGAAGTTTCTCAAAGCCGAACGGCACTATTGCTTTTCGAATGTTCATGCAGTAACGAAGGCCCGTGGGGCGCGGCCCGTCGGTGAAGACGTGCCCTAGATGGCCCCCGCAGGTCGCACAGGTAATCTCCACTCGCCTCATTCCATAGGCTGAATCTTCATGGGACTCGACCGCGTCTGCCGAGACCGGGAGCCAGAAGCTCGGCCAGCCGGTCCCGGACTCGAACTTCTTGTCGGAGGTAAAAAGTTCGGCGTTGCAGGCAGCGCAGCGATAGATTCCGTCGTCATGGTTCTTATTCAGCGGACCGGAGAAGGCGGCCTCCGTGCCTTTCTCGCGCATAATGTGAAACTGGTTGGGCGCGAGCAGCGCACGCCACTCGGCCTCCGTCTTGATAACTTTCTCGCGTTTCTGGGGAGTAGGTGCTGTATTTGCCATACTTTTAAAATCTCCTGCTTCCTATTGGATGCTCGGCCGCGGGTTACGCTTCCTTGGCAATGACTTCGATCTCGACAAGGGCGTCCTTCGGCAGCGCGGCGACAGCAATGGTTGAGCGAGCCGGTGGGACCACGCCTGCGGGAGCAAGGTATTTCGCGTAGATCTCATTGACCACACTGAAATCGGCCATGGACTTGAGAAAAACGGTGGTCTTCACGACATGGATCGTATCGAGGCCCGCAGCGGCGAGAACGGCCTTGATGTTCTCGAAGACGCGCGTTGTCTGCTCGGCGATTCCGCCGGCAACGAGTAGGCCGGTGGCTGGATCGAGGCCAATCTGGCCAGATGCAAACAGCGTGTCCCCCACGCGGATGGCTTGTGAGTAAGGACCGATGGCGGCCGGGGCTTCCTTGGTGGCAATGGCGGTTTTATTCTGAGGCGTCATGCAAGAATTGTCTTCGCTGTCCGGCAGTTTCGCAACCTGCCCGCGTTTTTGCCGCACAGTTGGCGAAGCGGCTTTTCTCGCACGTCAGGGAGTGGCGGGATCGTCAGGGGCGCGGTCCGGGGAGCCAGACCAGTAACTCTCGCGGGTGCGGATGCGCGCGTCGGGATAATCCGGAATCTTCACGCGCAGGCTGTGCAGGCCGGGCATGGTGCCGGGATCGGCGTGCGGCTGAAAACTCAGCAGATAGTAGTTGTGGATGTGATTTGAAAGCTGATGAAGGTTATTGTCGAAGCTCTTCTGACTCGTGAAGTTGAGATATTCGCCGCCGGAGAGCTCAGCAAGTTCCTTGGCCGCGTTCTTCTTCACGGCGTTGACAGCCATCACCAGCAGGCCGATCGGTCCTGACCCTCCGCCATATTTAAGGTCGTTGACGATCTCGTTTCGTCCCGGCGCGAAGGTCACCGCATCGACGACCGTATTGCTTCTGCCCAGATCGGCGATCACGTCGGCTGGCTTGGCCGTACTACCGTGGTCGCGGCTCTCGCTGATCAGCAGAATGGCGTGGCGATAGTGGTTCTTGCGCGCTTCGAGGAGGCTGGTCGAGTAGGCGACGGCGTCGAGCGTAGCTGCGGCGGTGTCGTCGCAGGGCTGCAAATCGTTCAGCGCGAGACGAAGCTGATCGGGATCGCTTGAGAAATCGCCAAGCAACTCCGGCTCTGCGCCGTAGCTCACGAGCGCAACCTCGCGCGGCGCATCTCCGGCGATCCCATCGATCATGGTCGCCAGGCCCTGAATCTTCGCGTACTCCATGACGGCGGAGCGACTGCACTGGACGGCGATTACAAGCGAAAGACCGAGTGGGTCGGTGTCTTCATCGAGATGAACGGTCTGCGGAACGCCGTTATCTTCGACGACAAACTGATTGGCCTTGAGGCCGTAAAGAATGTCGCCTTGCTTGGTCTCGACCTGCGTCGGCAGCAGGACAACATTTGACTCGGTGCGGAGCGTGAACGACTGCGGATCGGCCGCCGGGGTCTGCGGCCACAAAGGGACTGAGACCGTGGGCAGCAGAAGAAAGGCGAGAAGCGCGCGTTGCATGGGGTGAGTGTAGCGGATATCGCATTTAGAGTGGTGGGATGAAGGTAGCGATCATAACCGGAGCAGCACAGGGAATTGGAAGACGCACATCTGAGGTGCTGGCGGAGGCGGGCTACGCACTCGCGTTGCTGGACCAGCAGACCTGCGCGGCGACAAGCGAAGCAGTGAGTGCGTTGGGTGCGGAGGCATTCGAGCAGCTCGGCGATATCTCGGACGACGCCTTTGTGTCCGCTGCG
>JBDTDX010000114.1:0-3377 GCA_039922815.1 Granulicella sp. | reverse complement strand
GCAAGTCCAGCCGAAATCATCTTCGTCCGTGGAGCCACTGAAGCCATCAACCTCGTAGCCCAGACCTACGGAAGAAAGCATGTACAGGCCGGCGACACCGTCCTCGTCTCCGCGATGGAGCACCACTCCAACATCGTTCCCTGGCAGATGCTCTGCGAAGAGAAGGGCGCACATCTTCGCGTCATCCCGATGAACGATCGGGGAGAACTTCTACTCGACGAATACGAGAAGCTGCTGACGCCCGAAACAAAGCTCGTGGCCGTCACCCAGGTCTCGAACGCCCTCGGCACCATCAACCCCGTAAAGCAGATGATCTACGCGGCGCACCAGCACGGCATTCCGGTGCTGGTAGACGGAGCACAGGCCGTTCCTCATCTTCAGGTCGACATGCAGGATCTGGACTGCGACTTTTACGCCTTCTCCGC
Organism: Granulicella sp.; assembly: GCA_039922815.1. Classification (GTDB taxonomy): domain Bacteria; phylum Acidobacteriota; class Terriglobia; order Terriglobales; family Acidobacteriaceae; genus Edaphobacter. The sequence goes on along the minus strand of JBDTDX010000114.1, from coordinate 2,952 downwards.
ACACAAGATGTACGGTCCAACGGGCATCGGCATCCTTTACGGCAAGAAGCATCTGCTCGAAGCCATGCCTCCCTACCAGGGTGGCGGAGACATGATCAGCTCCGTCACTTTCGAGAAGACCACCTACAACGAACTACCGCACAAATTCGAAGCCGGTACGCCAAACATAGCCGGCGTGATCGGCCTCGGCGCAGCGATCGACTACCTGAACCGCATAGGCCTCGACAACATAGCGGCACACGAGCATGATCTGCTTACCTACGCGACCGAACAATTCACCCGCCTGCCCGGAGTGCGCATCATTGGCACCGCAAAGGACAAGGCCGCCGTACTCTCCTTCGTGCTCGACGGCATCCATCCGCACGACATCGGCAGCATTCTCGATCAGGAGGGTGTCGCCGTCCGCACCGGCCACCACTGCGCGCAGCCGGTCATGCAGTTCTTCTCAATCCCGGCGACCACCCGTGCCTCCTTCGCGCTCTACAACACCGAAGCCGAGATCGACGCCCTGACGCGCGGCATCAAAAAGGTTCAGGAGATCTTCGCATGATTCCAGAGTCACGAGACATCCGAGATCTCTATCAGGACATGATCCTCGAGCATTCGAAGAGGCCAGAGAACTTCGGGACCCTGGCGAACGCAAGCCACAAAGCCGAAGGCTTCAACCCGCTCTGCGGCGATCACTTCACGGTCTTTCTCAAGCTCGATGGAGACCGGATAGACGACATCAGCTTCGAAGGCTCAGGCTGCGCCATCTCCAAATCGTCAGCGTCCATGATGACCGCCAGCCTCAAAGGCAAGACAAAAGCCGAAGCCCAGAAGCTCTTCTCGCAGTTCCAGCGCCTGGTCACCAATCAGGCAAGCGATACGGACGACGAAGGCACTCTCGGCAAGTTAATCGTCTTCTCCGGCGTCTGCGAATTCCCCGTTCGCATCAAGTGCGCCATCCTCGCATGGCACGCCATGCTCTCCGCGCTCGAACAGAAATCGGATACGGTTTCGACCGAGTAATCACCTCTTCAACGAAAGGATCGCCCGCATGATTACCCTGACCGCAAAAGCCGCCGACGTGGTTCGAGAGGACATCCGCAAAGACCAGCGGCCTGCGCACACCGCGCTTCGCCTCGGAGTCATCAACGACGGCTGCAAGGACAGCGGCACCCAATACCGCTACGTCCTCGAGCTTGATTCCGAAGCGGCCAACCCGGACGACCATCTCTTCGAGAGCGAAGGCATTCAGATTCGCGTGAATCGGCCAAGCCTCGCACATCTCGACGGCGTACAGGTCGGCGTCAAGCAAGGCCCTCACGGAAGCGAATACATGTTCCTCAACCCGCGCGCGCAAACCAGTTGCAACTGCGGCAATACCTTCTCGGAAGCGATGCCCGAGATCGAAGTCAAACAAGCGGAGACGCACTGATGGCAAATGAAATGGTTACATTCAGCCGCGATTGCAAGGTGAGCATCATCCCCAGCGGCGACACGATGATTCTTGCGGCCGGCACCCAGGTCTGGGTTACGCAGGCACTCGGCGGCTCCTACACCGTAATGACCGGCACCGGCCACCTTGTCCGCATCGACAACCGCGACGCAGACGCCATCGGGAAAGAGATCACCGCCGCACCCGGCAGCGCCGAGGCCGAAGCCGAAGGCTCGCTGGAAAAGATGGTTTGGGCAGAACTGAAGACCTGCTACGACCCCGAGATCCCCGTCAACATCGTCGACCTCGGCCTCGTCTATTTCTGCGGAGTAACGCCACTGCCCGAAGCCGGAAACCGTGTCGACATACGCTTCACCCTCACAGCCCCCGGCTGCGGCATGGGCGACGTCCTCAAGCGAGACATCGAGGGTAAGGTTACACGCATTCCAGGCATCACCCAGTCCAACATCGAGGTCGTCCTCGATCCGCCGTGGAACCAGGGCCTGATGTCGGTCGCCGCACAACTCCAACTCGGCCTTATGTAAACCGCCAGCGGCGCAACGCGCGCCCAGGCAGAGAAAGGAACCGACATGTCGGCCGCACCAGCAAAGACCCACAACGACAAACCCGCTTCTCCTATTCACATAAGTCATGAGATCACGATGGGCGAGATCCTCCACGCCTATCCCACCGCGAAGATCGCGCTCTTTATCCGCTATCACATCGGCGGCTGCACCAGCTGCAGCTACCAGCTCACCGACACTCTGGCCGAGGTACATCAGAACTTTCGCATCCAGGATTCACTGGCCGAAATGTTCGACGCCATCCGGCAAAGCGCAGTCGTCGAAGCAAAGATTCACATCTCTCCACAGGAACTCGTCGCGGTCCTCAGCCATGGTGAAGAAGTTCGTCTCCTCGACGCCCGCTCACCCGACGAATGGAAAGTTGCCCACCTCGCAAACGCGCAGCCTGTCACCGTCGAGTTGACCTTCAACGCGCTCGATTCATGGTCCAAGGAAACGCCCATCATCTTCTACTCGAACGACGGCAGACGAAGCCTCGACAAAGCCGCTTACTTTCAGGCCTACGGCTTCACCAACTCCCGCAGTCTCGACGGCGGAATCGGCGCATGGACAGGCAAGATCGAATCGTCCTCACCTCAATAAACAAGCACCTTCTTCCGCTTCGAGAAGTTCGACGGCTCTTCCTTGGCTTCCTCAACCTCGCCCCTCATAGTGAATACCGGCAAGCTCTTCGGCAACTTCCCACCGAGTGATCTTCTGAAGTAATTTACCGACCGTAAGGTCGTTCGGCATTGCGTGATGCAGAACTCACCACAAGCCACAGAGATCGCAGGTGCCGCAGCGCGGTCGATTCTCGCCTCGATCCCGCCTCGAAAACTCCTATTCCACCAGCCGAATCGTCTCCGCCCAAGGATCAGCCGCAGCCGTAACGACCTCCGCCGCAGCCTCCACAACCGCAGGCGGAGCAATCGCCCGCGCATCCACCGGCAGCAGCTCCGGATGCTCCGC
>JBDTDX010000113.1:0-7361 GCA_039922815.1 Granulicella sp. | reverse complement strand
CTACTGGAGCCAAGCTGAAGGTGACCTTCTTCTGGCCGTTTTATGGGAAGTACTGGATTATCGGGCTGGACCCGGAGTACCGGTGGGCAGTGGTGGGAGAGCCTGGCCGGAAGTATCTCTGGGTGCTGTCGCGCACGCCGTCCCTTTCGCCGGAGGAGCGGAGCAAGGTGGATCGGGTGATCGAGGAGCGGGGTTATCAGCGGTCAGCGCTGGTGGAGACGCCACAGACGAAGAGGTAGCCGGCGGCGGTACACTGACACTGCCTATGACCGAGAAAACCTACGCCCCGATCGCAACCATTGCCTCGCTCGCCCAGCATGAAGGCCAGACCGTTACCCTGCGCGGATGGCTCTACAATCTTCGCGCTTCGGGCAAGCTGCTCTTCCCGATTTTTCGCGACGGCACGGGCACGATTCAGGGGATTGTGCCGAAGGCGGCGGTGCCGGAAGAGGTCTTCGAGACGCTGAAGAACCTGACGCTGGAGTCGAGCGTGATCGTGACCGGCAGGGTGCGGGCGGATGCGCGTGCGCCGAGCGGCTATGAGCTGGATGTTGAAGGCGTCGAGGTGGTGCAGCGGGTGCCGGATGAGACGCCGTTCCCCATCACGCTGAAGGAGCATGGCGTCGATTTCCTGATGGAGCATCGCCACCTGTGGCTGCGGACGCCGCGCCAGTCGGCCATTCTGCGGGTTCGCGCGACGATCATGCGGGCGGCGGCGGAGTACTTCGATACGAATGGATTTATCCGCACCGATCCGCCGATCCTGACGCCGAATGCGTGCGAGGGGACGTCGGAGCTGTTCGAGATGGACTACTTCGATGACGACAAGGCTTATCTGACACAGTCCGGCCAGCTTTATATCGAGGCGACGGCGCTGGCGCTGGGCAAGGTCTACAGCTTCGGGCCGACGTTTCGGGCGGAGAAGTCGAAGACGCGGCGGCACCTGACGGAGTTCTGGATGATCGAGCCGGAGGTGGCGTTCCTCGAGTTGGACGGTCTGCTCGATCTGGCCGAGGGATTTTTAACGCATATTGTGACGACGGTGCTGGCGACGCATCGCGGCGATCTGAAGGTGATTGGGCGCGATGTAGCCAAGCTCGAAGCGGTGGTTGCGCCTACGGCTGCGGGGGAGCGGGTACCGTTTCCGCGGCTGAGCTACGACGCGGCGCACGCGATGCTTGAGGAGGCGTTCACCAAGGGGCTGATCGAGACGCGGCATAAGGAGGGCGACGATTTTGGCTCGCCGGACGAGACGTATATCTCGAGCCAGTTCGACAAGCCGGTGCTGATTCATCGCTATCCTTCGGCGATCAAGGCGTTTTATATGCAGCCTGACCCGGTTGATCCGACGCGGGCGCTGTGCGTCGATGTGCTGGCGCCGGAGGGTTATGGCGAGATCATCGGCGGCTCGCAGCGCGTCGATTCGTATGACCTGCTCAAGGCGCGGATTGAGGAGCATGGCCTGCCGCTGGCTGCGTTCCAGTGGTATCTCGATCTGCGCAAGTATGGGAGCGTGCCACACTCGGGATTTGGCATGGGGATCGAGCGGGCCGTGGCGTGGATTTGTGGGCTGGACCATGTACGGGAGACGATTCCGTTCGCTAGGACGCTGAATCGGATTTATCCATAAGGGCCGAATTTTTATAAGCTCCCTCCTCCTTCAATGTGGAAATGTTTCCGATTATTCATGAAAAACTAAAGCGAGGTAATTTCTTTGTCCGCTATCTCCGAATTGGAACTGCGACTTGGGGCAGATTGGCGAAATTTGCACCAAGCTTCTAGTAAAGCGGAAGATACACTCCAGAACTTTACAGACGCGGTGAAAGACCTGACTACCTCTGATGCGAGCATAGTCGTTTTTGGCTCCCTCGCGCGTTTTGAACTAACTCCAAGTAGTGACATTGACTGGACACTTCTACTGGATGGCCCGTCAGATCCTCAGCACCTTCACGTCTCCCGAGAAATTGCGAATAAAGTCAAAAATCTAGTAATAAAAGATGTGGGTCCAGAAGGGACATTCGGAAGTCTTGTAAGTAGTCATGACTTAGTGAACTACATCGGAGGTGAGGGTGACACTAACTCGAATACAACACGCCGCAATTTACTTCTCCTTGAGTCTCGCTGCATCGGAAATGATGAAGCATATGACCGGGTGAAGAAAAACCTCCTCAAGCGTTATTTGAGCGAAGATTCCGGGCTATGGCGCAGAGAAGTCACAAACAAGCTTCCACATTTTCTTTTAAATGACATAGCGCGTTATTGGCGGACTATGACAGTTGATTATGCTTACAAGGAGCGTACGCGGGGAGGAGCGGGCATACCGTTGAGAAATATCAAGCTCGGCCTTTCTCGAAAACTGATCTTTGTTGCTGGCCTTCTTGCATGCTACACATGTCACTTGGATTTTGAAGATGATTTGGCACGGGAACGCTTCTACTCACAGCAAAATACGGCGGGTCTCGTTGCCAAATTGCACGAGACGCTAAAGGCATCTCCCCTAGAATTAGTCGCCTCGGTTCTCGGTAAATATATCGAGCATGACACAGCAACGAAAAAGCTCTTCGATACCTATGATAAGTTTCTCGGAATGCTATTGAACGAGGGCGTGAGGAACCATTTAGAGAAACTTCATTCAGATAATTGCTATAGTGACGCGCTTTTTCAAGAAGCTAAAAAGTTGAAATGGAATTTTCAAGATGCTCTAAGTAGTATTTTCCTTGAGAAAACGTCTCTTCTAGGTGAGTTCACAATTCGGTACGGAGTATTCTAGTGAGAGAAATTGGATTTTCCACGGGTGCAATTGCGCTCGACGACTTCGAGCAGGCTCTCAGACAGTTGGCAGTACATACAACTGATGCGATTGAGTTATCGGCACTCCGACTCAAAGAACTGCGCCCTCTTATCTCTGCTTTGCCTTCCTTAAATCTGACAAGATACTCATACATTTCTATTCATGTACCAAGTTCATTTTCTGCGACAGAAGAAGTAGAGCTTATTGGTCTTCTAAGCGAAGTGCCGGAGAGTTGGGCCTTGATTGTTCATCCTGATTCGATTCACAACTACGAACTATGGCGCCCACTTGCTTCACGCGTCGCGCTTGAGAACATGGATCGCAGAAAAAGAGGTGGCAGGACGGCTAAAGAACTAACTGCATGTTTTGATATGTTGCCGGAGGCTAAATTCTGTTTCGACATCGGACATGCTCGACAATTCGATCCATCCATGGCTGAGGCGTACATGATCCTTACCGCCTTTTCGGACCGTCTGGTCCAGGTTCATGTTAGCGAAGTTGATGCACAGAGCAGGCATGCTGTTATGACTTATGCTGCCGAACTAGCTTTTAGAGAAGTTGCTCACCTAATTCCGGATAGCATTCCCCTCATTCTTGAAAGTCGAGTCACTACGGGAGAGATCGAACGTGAACTATTTAAAGTGGCTGATATCTTTGCGCATCACTCTTCAGAAGCTACTCGCTGCTGATGCCTGCTTGATCCTCCTACGAGCTGGTTTGATTGCTGCGGTGGTTTTGGTGAGTGGGCTTCCTGCTTTGGGACAGGGGGCGATCAATACGCTTTCGAAGAAAGAAAAGAAGGATGGGTGGAAGCTGCTTTGGGATGGGAAGAGCAGTGCTGGTTGGCATAGCCGGCGGGGTGGGCCGTTTCCTGCGGGTGGGTGGGAGATGAAGGATGGGCTGCTCAGTGTTACTGAGACGAATACCAAGGAGGGTGGGGATTTTGGCGACATCATCACCGACCGCAAGTTTGATAACTACGAGCTGACTGCGGACTTCCGCATCAGCACGGGGGCGAACAGCGGCATTCTTTATCTTGTCGATCTGGAGATGAAGCAGGGGCCGCAGTCGCCTGCGGGGTATGAGTACCAGATTCTTGACGACGCTGTGCATCCTGACGCGAAGCGGGGCAAGGATGGCGACCGCACCCTGGCCTCGCTCTATGACATGATTCCGGCGGCGAAGGACAAGCCGGTCAGGCCGGTGGGCGAGTGGAATACGGCGCGCATCGTCGTGCGCGGGGCGCATGTGGAGCACTGGCTGAACGGCGTGAAGGTGCTGGAGTATGACCGCGACAGCCCGGCGTTCCGAGAGATTGTGGCGGGGAGCAAGTTCAAGGTCTATCCGGGATTTGCCGAGATGCACGATACGCCCATCGTGCTACAGGACCATGGGTTTCCTGTTTCGTTCCGGAATATCAAGATTCGGGAGCTTCCGGCGGTGAAGTAAAGACTATGGGAACCTGTCCTGCCGGAGGAGCCCACTGCGCGTGGGGCGGGCACTTCGTGCCTTGTGATCCCTTCGGTCGGCCTCCCGTTGGTCGGAGATAAAATTCCTTGCCGATCAACGGGAGGCTCGTATGTTTGCTGGTTGAGCTGCGATGCTAGGGGCGGTGGAAGCGGCCTACGAGGATGCCCTTGCCGAGGATGTGGCCGTCCATGGCCTTCATGGCGGCGTCGCGATCGGCGTCAGGGCCGAGGGTGAGCTTGGTGTCGAGGGCGAAGAGCTCGAAGGTGTAGTGGTGGTAGGGGCCAGCGGCGCCCGCGCCCATGCCGAGGTAGCCAACCTTCTTGGCCCGGTTCATTGCCTGGGTTGCGCCATCGGGCAGGGTGACCTGGTCGCCGATGCCCTCGGCGAGCTCATGGGTGGTTGCGGGAATGTTGTAGACCATCCAGTGGAGGACCTCGGTGGTCGACTTGTTGAGCGAGGTGTCGGGATCGTGGACGATGAGCGCGAAGCTGACGGTGCCATCGGGCACATGGGTCCACTCAAGTTTGGGCGAGACAGGCGTGGCTGGAGCAGCTGCCTGGGTGTACTTGTTGGGGATAATGCCGCCGTCTTCAAACGCGGTGGTGGTGAGGGTCAGGCCGGGTTTGGCGGGGGTAGGCGGGGCAGCAGGGGCTTGTGCCATCGCACCAACTGTTGTAACCGACATCGACATCAAAACTGCGCCGAATAATAGTCGTTTCATCTTCAACTCCTTATCGCTCACTGAGCGGGGACATTTGCCTGGATTCCGGGCTGTCGCCCAGAGTACAACACAACCGATGGGCCCGGCTTACTTCTCGCTGCTGGGGGGCGCGATGCCCTTGAGCCGCATGTAGAGCGCCAGTGCCGCGTACTGCTCGTTATCGTGCGAGATATTGCCCCAGAGGACGCCAATGCGGGAACGCTTCGCCTGGCCCATGGCGATCGGGTCGGCGAGGGTGGCGTCTGTGGTTGCGCCGTAGGCCTTGTCGCATTCGGCGAAGGAGGCCTTCAGAGCTTCGACGATGCTGGCTTTGTCCGCCGTCTCGGCTGGGACCTTTGCGAGGTCTTTGGTGCCGTTCACCGCACCACAGCTATGGAGCTGAGCTTCGCTGACGTGGTTGACGATTCGTGCAAAGGTGCGGATGTCGGGCTCGGGCTTGAAGGAGAAATTCTCTGCGGGCATGTTGTCAGCGGACTTGAGGATGTTCTTTTTGACCGCCTCGTAGCTGCGCTGCATTTCCCCGGCAGGACCGGAAGGGCCAACAGCTTGAGGAGGCATTGGCGAGGCGCTTATGGGGGCCTGGGCGATCGCCAGGGTGGACAGGATGCAACCGGCTACTACGTAACAGCAAGCCTTGAATGTTCGACGCATTTTGTACCCCTTATGGAACCACTCCAGCCTACCTGAGGCCGGTGGAGATAGCACTCGTCGTTCTGTAAATAAATGCGGGCAGGCTGTCTGGTTCTGGATCGGATGCGATGACGACTCTGGTTCTATCCGCCGTCATTTTGAAAAGAGTTTCGTGTGCCGGGGCTGGTTGTTGGACACTTAAAGACGATATGAAGAAGAAACTCCGCATCGGCATTCTCTTTGGCGGCCGCTCGGGGGAGCACGAGGTCTCGCTCCTTTCGGCCGCATCCATTCTGCAGGCAATCGACCGCAAAAAGTACGACGTGTTGCCCATTGGGATCAGCAAGCAGGGGCGCTGGCTGCTGGAGAGCGAGTCGCAGTCCCTACTGGCTGGGACTGCGGGGCCGTTGCAGCTTCATGCCGGGACTGAACGTTCGCCTGAGCTTTCGCCCGAGCGGCGGATGAACGATCTTGGCCTCGATGTCGTGTTTCCGGTACTGCATGGCACGTTTGGCGAGGATGGCACGATCCAGGGGCTGCTCGAACTTGCGGATGTGGCGTATGTGGGGTCCGGTGTGCTCGGCTCGGCCACGGGGATGGACAAGGCTGCGATGAAGCAGCTCTTTGCTGCCGCCGGGCTGCCGCAGACGCCGCATGTGGCGGTGCTGCGGAACGAGTGGAAGGCGGACCCGAAGCGATGCGTGAAGCTGATTGAAAAGCATCTCGCGTATCCGGTCTTTGTGAAGCCAGCGAATCTGGGTTCGTCGGTGGGGATTTCGAAGGTGCACGGTCGTTCGGAGTTGGCTGCTGCGATGGATCTTGCCGCTAGTTTCGACCGTAAGCTGGTTATCGAGCAGGGCGTTGGTGGGCCGGGCGCGAAGCCGCGCGAGCTGGAGGTGGCGGTGCTGGGTAACGATACGCCTGAGGCGTCGGTCGTCGGGGAGATTGTGCCGGGGGCGGAGTTTTATGACTACGAAGCCAAGTATCACTCCGCTGCTTCGGTGCCGATCATTCCGGCGAAGTTGAGCAAATCGCAGGAGAAGCAGATACGGGCGATGGCGATTGCCGCGTTTCGCGCGTGCGATTGTGCTGGACTGGCCCGCGTGGATTTTTTGATGGAACCGGACGGAAAGGGAACAGCCCGTATTTATCTGAACGAGATTAATACGATGCCCGGCTTTACCAGCATTAGTATGTATCCCAAGCTGTGGCAGGCAACGGGGATTTCCTATAAGAAACTGATTGACCGGCTCATTGCGCTGGCAGTGGAACGCTACCGGGAGAAACAGCAGACGTATTTCACGATGCAGCATTAGAAATTATCAACATCTTATAGTGATGGGAACAGGGCGGGCAATACTGAGAGGGCCGAAAAAACTGCTGGCGATCCGGTCAAAATGCAGGTCCTTCGGCTGCGTCTCTCGCGATGAGACTGCGAGAGAATTCGCTCAGGATGACAGTTTTTATATTCTTCAATCAGTTTTATATTCTTCAATCAGTTCGATGCAGCATCAGGGTCTCTGATCAGGTGATCGGCATGCGCTCAAGGGCTCGTCACGCCCTTTCAAAACTAGAACCGAAGGGGGTGTCTCCCTGGAGCCATCACCAGCAGGTGCAAAAAACGGGCATCGAACCTGTAAAGTGCATCGAACTATTCAATGATTCAGAAAAGGACACGTCATAAGTCATCAGAGGTGTACGCTCGGGCAATGTCATTTATCTGACCTAGTGGGAGTTTTGTGGACCTGA
>JBDTDX010000112.1:0-20422 GCA_039922815.1 Granulicella sp. | reverse complement strand
GAATCGGGCGAGGCTGCTGGTACATCAGAGACGAGCAGCGTGCACTGCATCGCGGCCGCGGCGGCAGCCACAGCAAGACGGCCGCCCTTTACGGCGGACAGGTGCTTCCGTAGAGTGTTCATTGATGCGATGGGCAATCCTGAACTAACCAGCGCCAAGTGGAATGCCGCAACGTCTGCGAGCGTAATTGCTGGATCGAGCGGGAGTTCCACCATCGCGGAGGCTCCGCCGCTGATGAGGAACAACACCGCAGTCCGTGCATTCGCTCGCGATAGCAGTTGCATGATGGCATACGCGGCGTTAACAGAATCTGCCGTGGGCGTGGGATGGGCTCCAGACAAAAATGCGACGGAGCCATCCACCGCGTAGCGCGAAAACGGCAGCGTTTCGAAAGGTGCCACCACGATGGCATGGCATGACACCGACGCTAATTGTTCTGCAGCCGCTGCATGCATAGTGACAGCAGCCTTTCCTATCGCGACGATGAGCACATGATCTAGGTCGCTGACCCGAATGGCCTTGCCAGACAACCATAGCTGGCCGCCAGCAATGGAGATTTCCTTTCGCACGGCTCCGCTCACATTGACGGCCGCCATGGCCTGCGCAAAGATTTTACGTGCAACCGCTCGAAGAGCGGCGCTCATATCCACACGCCGCAAATGAGGAGGGGGGGATTCATCGTCATTCTCCGCAGCCTAATGACGCCATCACGCAGCGAATACGTGCGATCGCGTCGGACGGATCGCGAAGCAACCCAGCTTGGTCGGCGAGGCGAAAAAGATCGGCAAGATAAGCAGGCGGGCGCATTCCGTGGTGGCCGCCGAGCATGAAGAAGTGGTTCTGAAAGCCGTTCAGATAGGCGAGGAAGACCACTCCGGTCTTATAATACTGAGTGGGTGCTCGAAAAATGTGACGCGAAAGCGGAACGGTGGGTGCGAGCAGTTCGTTAAATCTGTCATGGTCGCCGACTGCAAGAGCGGATAAAGATTGTGAAGCCGCCGGCGCGATCACGTCGAAAATACCGAGCAGTGCGTGTGAGAAATGCGTTTTGTCACCGGCGATCAGAGCGGGATAGTTAAAGTCGTCACCGGTGTACATCTTGACGCCGTCTGGCAGACGCTGCCGAAATGCTATTTCCTTCTGGTCATCGAGTAATGAAATCTTGATGCCATCGACCCTTGAAACATTTTCTTCGATGATGTCGAGACACACCTGCGACGCGTCGGTAAATTCAGCTTTGCCCCAGTAACCAAGGAGTTCGGGGTCAAACATGTTTCCGAGCCAATGCAGAATAACAGGTTGATCGCACATGGCCAGTACTTCACGGTAAACGCGCCGATAGTCGTCAGGCGTGCGTGCGACGCGAGCAAGCGCACGGCTCGCCATCAGAATCACGCGGCCGCCGATATGCTGTACCGCCTCAAGCTGCTCGGCATACGCCTTGATGACCTGATCGATGTTTGTGACCGAACCAAGCACGACGTGATCTGTTCCACAGCCGGAGGCGATGAGAGCGCCCGGTATATCGCGTGTTCCTTCGAGGGTGCGCGTAATCAGTTCGAGCGCAGTATCCCAAGGCAAACCCATACCGCGCTGCGCAGTATCCATTGCCTCAGCTACGCCCAGTCCTTGCTTCAACAAATAGCGACGGTACGCGATTGTGCGATCCCAGTCGATTGCAGGTGCGGCGTTCAATTCTCCTGATCGCAGCGGATCGGCCACAACGTGAGCGGCGGAATACGCGATGCGGTTGAAGTCGCGAGTGGGCGGGCACACCTGAAGTGGAACGCCCTCGACGCGATACATTTCCATAGTGCCGAAAGCGGTTGGAAGTTTGATAGATAGATTCATATGCAACTCACTCTTTTATAATTTGTGACAAAGGGTCAACGCCGAGACGATCGCGATGGCGGAGTGCAAGATGTTTACTATACAAAGGCGTTAAAGCGTTCGACAGTTAGCGCAAGCACTTCGTCCCCGGGTCTGTCCCACAGTTCCTGGTTAAAGATTTCGACTTCGATTGGGCCGTTGTAACCCGCCTCATCCACGGCAGTCCGCAAGGCCCTATTGTCGATCACGCCATCGCCCATCATGCCGCGACCAAGCAACATATCCGGCATGGGAACTAGCCAATCACAGACGTGGAAGCCGAAAATCCGGCCCTTGCTGTGTGCGATTTGCTTGAATATGTCCGGGTCCCACCAGATGTGAAAAGCATCCAGGATCAATCCCACTTCATTTGCGTTATACCGGCTGGCCATCTCCAGCGCTTGGCTGGTCAGGTTCAACACGGATCGGTCGCCAGCGTACATAGGATGAAGCGGCTCCAATCCAATTCGCACTCCAAGTTTTGTTGCTTGGGGAACGATTTCGGCCAGGCCATCTACCACCATCTTCCGTGCGTCAGCAATGGGCACCTCGGTAGAAGAACCCACAACAAGTACCAGTGAATCTGCATGTAGCGCGGCAGCCTCATCAATTGCGCGAAAGTTATCGAGGATCTTCTCCTGCCGTTCTGCTGCTGTCGCGGCCGGAAACATGCCCCCGCGGCAGACGCTGGAAACATGCAGCCCGGCCTGCTCGACAAGCCTCACTGTCTCGTCCAGCCCAGTTTCGGCAATCTTATGGCGCCACAGGGCGATGGAGGGTATGTCATGCCTTACACATCCCTCCACCGCTTCGCGAATGCTCCAGTTTTGGGTCGTTGCCTGATTCAGGCTAAGTCGACGGATATCTGCCATGGTCTGTCCTAGGGATTGTGGACGGTCGCACCGTCGATTCGAGGGACGTCAAGCCAGCGGCGCTCCGCCCATGACTTGAGACCGAGCTCCGCAAGCTGCACACCGCGGGCCCCATCCATAAAGTCATGGGGAAAGGGTGAGTCCGTGGCAACGTGGCGTAGAAATAGCTCCCACTGCACCTTGAACGCATTCTCAAAGACGCCATTATCCGGAACATCAAGCCAGTCTTCGCGGAACTTGAAGGGATTCGGGAGATCGGGATTCCATATTGGCCGCGGCGTGTTCACGCGATGCTGTATCTTGCAGTCGCGCAAGCCTGCAATAGCGCTGCCCTCAGTACCGTCTACGTGTAAGTTGAACAGTTCATCACGATAAACGCGCGTCGTCCAAGAAGAATTGATCTGGGCAAAGATGTCGCCCTCAAGCTCAAACGATCCATAGGCAGCATCATCTGCGGTGCAGGTATAGCGCTTCCCACTCTCATCCACGCGTTCGTTGATATGCGTTGCACCGGTGCAGGACACAGCCTTTACTGCACCAAACGTATGATCCAGCACGTAGCGCCAATGGCAAAACATGTCCATGATGATGCCGCCATCCTCTTCCTTCTTGTAGTTCCATGAAGGACGCTGGGCCGTTTGAAGATCCCCTTCGAAGACCCAATAGCCAAACTCACCGCGCACGGAGAGGATCTTGCCGAAGAAGCCGGAGTCGACCAAGCGGCGGAGCTTACGAATACCCGGCAGGAAGAGTTTGTCCTGCACGATGCCTTGTTTGACTCCAGCGGCGGAAGCCCTCCTCGCAAGGCGCAGAGAGGACTCGACGGATGTCGATAGAGGCTTCTCGCAGTAGACATGCTTTCCTGCGTCGATTGCCTTCGATACGCCCTCTTCGCGCATGCCGGTGGTACCGGAATCAAAGTAGATCTCATCGTCCTTGTTCGCGAGGCACACATCCAGACTGGTGCTCCAGCGAGACAGGCCATAGGCTCCAGCGATGGCCTTCAATTTGTTCTCATTTCGTCCCACCAATATGGGGTCAGGCATAAGAATTGTGCCGTCCGCTAACTCGATACCGCCCTGATCACGAATCGCCAATACAGAACGAATCAGGTGCTGGTTCAAACCCATGCGTCCCGTGACGCCATTCATAATGATTCCGAGTCTTCTCTTGCTCATCCATCTCTCCTATCGTGTAAGGCTAAAAAATTCGGTAAATCAGGCGTCATCGAGTGGATTTCTGCTGCGCGGAAATCGCATAGATCGCCAATGAGCCCAGGACCGCGAGTGCCGACATAAGCTTCCATGCCGGGTCATACGTGTGGAACACATCGAAGATCCTGCCGGTTATCCATGGCGCAACCCACTGCCCAATCGAATAGCCCATGATGATCAACGACAAAATCTTTCCGAGGGATGCAACACCAAAACACTCCGCTGTAACGAGCGGAATCAGCATGTAATCGGCCCCCATGGAGAAGCCGAAGACAATTGCGAAACACAGCGCGACAACCGGCTGGTGAGCCAGGTAGAGCAGAGGGATTGTAACTCCGAGCAGAAGGTAGAAGCCCGCCATTGTGTTCTTCGTCCGAAACCGGTCTGCAATGTAGCCCACAATGACGCGCCCACCGAGGCTCGCAACGAGCAGGATAGACAGATAGCGGGTCGACTCTCCCGGAGCGTAACCCTGACTCTCAAGAAAAAAAATGAAATGCTGGATGACGGAATTCATCGCTCCAATTACAAGCGCGGACCCAATCGTAATGAGCCAAAAGTTCCGGTTGCGGATAGTGTCAGTAATGCTGATTACTGCCGGTGCGTATGTTAACTCCTGATCGGGAACCGTTGCATAGTTCACACCATCCGGATGTAGTCCCATTTCCCCAGGCGTCGACCGTGTGATCCACAGTCCAACAGGAAGCAACACCACCAGGGTCGCAGCGCCCGTTACCTCAAGCGCATGCCTCCAACCGAAATTGTGGATGAGCCAATTGATAGTCAGCGGTGACACAGCACCACCAATGCCAAGACCAAGATAGGCATAGCCCATGGCGCGGCCCCTGCGTGCGCGAAACCACCGTGCAATCAGAACTTGATTAGATATCGGCCCTGCGAGGACGTATCCAATGACCTCCAGCACGCACAAAACTTCGTACTGCCAGAAGTGATGCATGAAGCCCATTGCGATGAGCGGCAGGCCGATGAAGCCAACTCCGGATAGAATCACCAGGCGCGCACCGATGCGGTCAATCATGATCCCCGTGATCAGGCCAAACGGCAGACCGACAATCAAGAAGCCAAGCAGAAAGCCCTGGGTAACTTGCGCACGCGTGAATCCTAAGCCAGATACCAGCGCGGGATAGAACACCGGAAATCCGTAGAAGATGATCCCGACCGCGAAGAAGAGGTTTAGGAAGGCAGCGGCGACGATGAACCAACCATAAAAGATTGAGGGAGATGTACGATTTTGCACGTGTTGTGTCGCCATATTCATAACCGCAGGGGTCTTTTCTATGTGCCGCTAATGCTGCCACTCAAGTCGGACACGACTTCAGTATCCTGAGTGATAGCGCTATCATTTAGACGATAAGAATATGATGTGTCATAGCCCTTGTCAAGGGTCTTTCTTCCCTTGTTTGATTGACGTGGGACGATTTCTGAGCACTAAGTCTTCGATCAACTGGGACCTGCTCCCTTCAAAAATACCCTCGGATGTTCGAATGTCCCATCAAACAAGGGCTACGAACCGCTCTCTTTAGCGGAAGTGCTTAAGAACGATGCCGCACATTTGCTTGTCATGAACCAGTTTGTCAATGACCAAATCCATCATCAGACTTGGCATGACCGATGTTGTAGTTCATTTTGACAAAAGGGTCATCCAGTTCCTGGAGCATTATCCAATGATTCCAGGGACTGGATAGCCGTCGATAATACGATGCCTTGTGCGGGTGGAATTTCCCGTAAAGATTTTACCTTGCGTCACGTAACCTAGCGCCCGCCTGATGGTGATGAGCCTTGGGGCCAATGCCTCCGTCCTCGTCAGCTCATCGAACTCGAGCAGTTCTGCGTTTGATGTTGGGCCGGCAAGTTGCTGTGGCCTTTGCGTCCTGGCAGAAACTTCACCAATGGCACGTGGCGTACAAAAACGAGGTCTTAAGCACTTGGGTATTGCACTAGACGACATGTTCCATGCTTGGGTGTCCCCCCGGCGCACAAGCTAACTTCCTTGTAAGGCAATGGAGCAGGGCATGCAGCCTAAGTGGACGACTTAACATCAGCAACTTTCGCTTCGAAAGGTGCAGTCGCACTATGCATCACTTGGCGAATATCAACAAGTGACGCCTGCCTCAAGTATTGGAAGCGCGTAAATTGCAACTGTCTCCACAAGTTGCAGGGCATCGTAATCCCGATCAGTGTAGGCCTAGCGTTGGCAGATAAAGCGAGGGAATTGTAGCCGTCTTGACAAGAGTGCGGGGCGCATGGTACGTTCAGTTCCTAATTGATAGCGCTATCTTTTTGACTTTTGAGCAATATCGCACATTAACTAATCGCCCATTAACTAATGGCTGTGTCCCACAGAGCAGGGTCCAAACACCTTCCTCTTGGACGTAGAAAAACCGGAAACGAGCGGATGTTGCTGCAACCGATCGGAAACGCTCCAAGGAGAGGCTTACCAGCATGCTTAGAATCGTACGTACGATTGTCACTTCCTGTGTTCTAACTCTGTCTTTCGCTTCGGCGTTCGCCCAACTGAGTACAGCCACCATGTTCGGCACGGTGGTCGATACCGATGGTGCCGCCGTCCCCAACGCAACCGTCACTCTAGTCCAAACGCAGACAAACTTCGCGCGCACGTTTACGACGAAGGCTGACGGCACATATCGCGAGGAATTCTTGCCAGTCGGTCCGTACAGGGTCAGTGTCCAAGCAACGGGCTTCCAGACACTGGAGCGCACGGGCGTAGAGTTATCCGTCATGGAGATGGCTCAGCTGAACCTGACCGTGTCAGCGGGCGGTGGCTCGTTCTCTGTGACCGTGACGGCAGACGCGCCGCTTGTAAACATTGGAAACTCGACGCTTGGCAATACTATCGACAATCGCCAGATTGATAGCCTGCCGCTCATTAACCGGCAGGTGACGCAACTGTTGACCCTCGTGCCCGGCGTGCAGAGCGTGCAGACCTTGAACAGCCTCGGCTTCCAGGAATTGCATGTTCTGGTCAATGGCTCTCCGGACAGCATCGTCGGTCAGACGTCGTACTACCTGGATGGCGGCCTCAACATGACCGGCCTACGCAACACCGGAAACCAGGTTCCAAACCCTGACGCAATCAGCCAATTCAATGTCGTGACCAATAACTACAGCGCGCAGCTCGGACGTTATTCGTCGGCCGTGGTCAGCGTCCTGACCAAGAGCGGAACGAATGACTTTCACGGTTCAGCGTTTGAGTTTTACCGCTCCCGCAACTTCAATGCGGTGACCCATAACCAGACGATCAAGAATCCCTACAACCAGCACCGCTTTGGTGTCACGGTAGGCGGTAAGATACGCAAGGATAAGGACTTCTTCTTCGGCAGCTTTGCGGGCTTTCGCTTCATTCAGTACGGCAACTACAGTGGCAGCCTGCCAAGCGACGCACAGATGGCCGGCAATTTCTCCGAAAACCTTCCAGTTGCTAGCGAGCAGGCTTCCTGCAACGCTCCGCCTACCGCCGCTGCAAATGCTGCCGTACACTTCCTGGTCTGTCACCCCACCACCTACTCTCCCGTAACAGGGGCCGGCACGGCGCTTACGCCCTACGCGGGGAATATCCTACCTGCCGTGGATGCAACCGCGGTCAATATTCTGAAATACGTTAAGGCAAAACTTCCCGCGCAGCAGCCGGCGCAGTTTGGCGACACACGGTACATCTACAGAACACTCTCTCCGTTACCGGAACAGAACGAGGAATACCTTATCAAGACGGATCATCAGATCACGTCAAAGCACCGGCTTACACTGTCCTACTTCCTGCTCAACTACAAGGTCCGCATCGCGCCCACCACACTCACACAAGCCTGGTCGTATTCTAACTACGCCAACAAGCAACAGAATGCCAGCATCAGCGACACGTGGGCCATGAGCGATCGAACCATCAACCAGCTCTACGTCACGTACGGGCGCCAGTATGGCGGACGTATTGCGAATCCCCAGACCTCGCTTGCGACCTTTGGAACGGACCTTGGTATCGTCGGATCGCCGTCCCTGTCGAATATCGCCGTGGGTGGAGTCGAGGCGTTCACGCTGGGCCAATCGATCACGGGTCCCAAAGCCGGGGCCAACGTCTATGGCCTCCGCAATGTGCTCAGCACCACGCGCGGTTCCCACTCCCTCTACCTGGGAGGTGAGGCCGGCCTGGAGAAAGACTTCCAACTGACTCTGCTCAACAACTACGGAACCTTCGCTTTCAACACAGGGAACGGAACCGGAGCTGCGCGGACGACAAATGGCCTGTCCGACTTCCTTGCAGGCATTCCAACCACCATGAACCAGGACACGCCGCTCTATGCTAGTGCAGATTACTTCAGTTACGGTCTTTTCGCGCAGGACGACTGGCGAATTCGTCCCAACCTCACTGTCAATATCGGCATTCGTTATGACTTCCAGCAGGCGCCCACCAACAGCCAGCGGATGCAAACAAACTTCCAGCCGGGAGTGCAATCCCACGCCTTCAGCAACGTCAAGATCGTTGGTATCCCGACTGCCAAGCTGGCGCCAATCGGCATGTTGTTTCCAGGTGACCCGGGCGTACCTAAGGGCGGTGTCTTTTCGCCCATCAATCACGTCTCGCCCCGCGTGGGCTTTGCTTATGACCCATACGGGACAGGAAAGACTGTCTTCCATGGCGCAGGAGGACTCTTCTTCGGTGGCATCTCCGGCAACATGTGGGAATATCCGTCGAACTATTCGCCTTACGCGGTACGCAGCAGCTTCAATAAAGTGGTATCGCTCACTCACCCCTACCAGAATGACCCTACGGAGTTTCCGGGTGGGCTAAATCCGTTTCCAAGCCTGGCGTTTAACTATTCGAATAAGACGGCATCCTTCCTGGCGCTCAATCAGGTGGTAGCTTTCGACCCGAACTATCGATGGCCCTATACCATTCAAGCTAACTTTGGAGTTCAGCAGCAGTTTGGCCGCAACACTGCAGTTTCCATCAATTTTGTTGGAAACTACAACCGGAAGTCGCCGATTTATAACGACATCAATGCGCCGACATACAATGTCAACCCAAACACGAATGCAAGCGGCCCGAGCTGCTTCGTCGCAGGTTCTACAACAGTGCCCGATACCACGCGGCCCTGCGGCTATGGGAATAGCAGTAGCACGGTCAACAATCGGCGTCCCTTAAACTCGACCGCGTACGGTGGCTCTGCCAGTACACCCATCTACAGCAATGTTTGGATCATCCGTGGGAACCAGAACTCAAATTACAACGGTCTCCAGGTCAGTGTTGAGCAGCGCTTGACGCACCATGTCAGCGCACGGGGCTTCTACACATGGAGCCGCACTCTGCAGAGCAATGCGCTGGACAGCACCGGCAGCACAGCTGGCGTCTTTGTGGATGCGAATTATCCGCAACTGGAATACCGGCAGCGCTCCGACCAGGACCGCCGCCACATGCTCACGGCGTCGCTCGTGTGGAAGCCGGACTACTTTGACCACTTCAACCGCGTTGTCCAGTCGGTCTTGAACGGATGGACGGTGACAGCAATCGCGACCGCAAACAGTGGGGCTCCCTTTACCGTGACGACAGGTTCGGACAACTACTTCTCGGGTCTGGGTAATAACCGGCCGAGCGTCTCGCCCGGTAAGATTGCCAGGGTGCTAAACAACAACGGATCGCGCGTCGCGGCCATGAAACAGTGGTTCGATACATCCGCCTACTGCATAGCAGGAACAGGCAGTTGTCCTGGGGTTGGGCCGCTGAACCTGCTGGGTAATACACGGCCTGCGACTCTGGATGCTCCTGGGTATCGGAACGTCGATGCATCACTGTTGCGCACTTTCAAACTTTATAACCAGTTCAGGTTTGAGATGCGCGGCGAATTCTCGAACGTCTTCAACCTGACCAACCTTGGTGCGCCAACCGCTGTGATGAACAGTCCGACGTTTGGTCAGGTGACCGGGTCATCGACCACTGGCAACAATCGAATTATCCAGGTGGGTGGTCGTCTGTTGTTCTAATACTCTCGGGGTGGACGAAGCGGCGGGGTCTTTCCGGACCGCGCCGCTTTCTTTAGTCCTACTAAAAGCAGCGTCAGAAAGCCGACGATAGAACAGACTAAGAAGGGCTGAGAATTCGAGGCCTGAATTTGACTTGAGCGGGGAGTTTGTTTTTCCGCTGATAGTCCCGTGAGGTTGCAGTGCTCCCAGCAGAGCGGCTAGAAGCATTTTTAGGAGGTCAGGCGCTTGGATGTCTCCTTGCGCTTCGTATGGTATTAGACTTTTCGCGTAGAAGTGCGGCCTTGTCGGGAATTGTGAACTGGCTTTAAACAAAAAGAGCGTGACGGTCTTGAGACCTTCACGCTCTTTCTTGTTGCGATTCGGAGACTAGATCTTTGGGGCCCAGCCTGGTTCGTAGGCGCGACCCCAGTGCTGCTTCATGGCGTCGGCATCGTTGAGAATATGGCCGTTTTTGGAGTCGATATGAAGTTCACGCTTGGTCTCCCAAGCGATGTTGGCGAGTTGCATCGAGGTGACGGCGACGTTACCGACCTCGATCGGGGCATTAAGCTTTTCTTTGCCGCGGATTCCGGCGATGAAGTTGGCGAAGTGCAGGTCGGTCATGGAATCGGCGCCTACTAAGTCGGCTGAACTGGTGTTCTTGGCCAACTTGAACTCGTCCGTCTTCTTGCCTTTAAGGTCGTAAATTTCATACCCGCCGCGGTCGATGATGACCGATCCGGTCGTACCGTTGATGCAGGATCCACGGTCACGATTGTGGATCTTCATGCCGTTACAGCACTTGTTATCCCACGAGATCATCTTGTCGTCGTCATATGTGAGGCTGGCGGTGAGGGTGTCGTAAAATTGCCAATCGTCCTTGAATTGATAGCGACCACCGACGGCGGAGACGCTGTTCGGGAAGCCAACTCCGAGTGCCCAGCGGCTTACATCCACTTCGTGAGTACCGTTGTTGAGGGTTTCGCCTGTGCCCCAGTTTTTAAACCAGTGCCAATTATAAGGCTGGATGTTGTCTTTATAAGCGACGCGTGGGGCCGGACCTTGGAAGAGGTCCCAATCGAAACTACCCGGAACCGGGACGACCTTGCCAACACCGATCGACTTGCGCGTGTTCGCGTACCAGGCATTGGCGAAGTATGCGCGACCGATGAGGCCGTCGTGGATCATGCCAACGATCTTGATGGTGTGGGGTGAGGAACGCTGTTGCGTTCCCATCTGAACCAGCTTGCCCGACTTGTCGCGGGCCGCGATGATCATGGCGCCTTCGGCAGGGTTGTGGCTGCACGGCTTTTCGACGTAGACATTCTTGCCGGCCTGAACTCCGGCGATGGCCATGGGTGCATGCCAGTGGTCGGGGGTAGCGATGGTGATGGCGTCGACGTCCTTCAGCGCAAGAACATTGCGGAAGTCCTTCTCTGTCGCTGGGGTGTAGCCAAGGTCGGTGTTGACCCTACCGGCATACTTCGCCATGATGTTGGACTCGACGTCGCAGATATGGGTGATGCGCGCATCTTTCTGATTTGCTTTGAGCGAAGAAAGATGGGCATAGGCTCGGCTGTTGAGGCCAATGACGGCAAAGTTGACACGGTCATTGGCGCCGACGATCTTGGCATAGCTGCGGGCGGTAGAGGTGAGGGCTGCTGTAGCGGTGACGGTGGCTGCGGTTGAGACGAATTCGCGTCGAGAGATCATGGTTCTCCTGTTGACTTAGCTCTTGCGGAATAACTCTACACCCACGCAGGTAGAACAGGCACTATATTTGTTAGCGCTATCTGCGCTGGTTTTACGGGAGAATCCGTCTTCGGTCCCATGCTCGGCATGGCAGATCGCGTAGTGGGTGGCAAGGACAGCGCAGCAATCTTCGATGAAGGCAGCACGACCAGATTGCCTGTACAACGTTGCAATGTGTAGCAGTTCTCGTCTGATGGGGCAGCGACGATCCCTCCGGGAAGCCGGTCCATTTTATAAAAACTGCTTCGGAGATAACTTTCCTCAGAACTGAGCTCGACCCTGATCACAGAATCACTTCCACACCGGACAACCTGCAATGGGAGGATGGGGTCGGCGGCGGCCGTTAGTTCATTGCCTACTATTAACTTTTTAGGTATTCATTATTTCAGATTACCGTGCACTGATGGTGCGGATAGTCCCTTCGCAACGCAATCTACATTGCAGGCGTGCACCACTATCAAAACCATTGCGATTCCACGCTCAATGGATACCGCGCCCAGCGCTGCTCTTCGGTTTCGCCTACATGATAGAAACCGATCAGGCAATGCTCGTCCTCAAGACCAGAGCAGCCAATTTGAATGGGGCTCCATCGTGCTTGCGCAAGTTTTGACGGTTTTTTCTCGTTGCGTTGAAATTGCACTTTGTATATAAAAGTGTCCTACAAGTGAGTGATAATGGACCATTTTGTTGGTGCGAGGTGGGCCACTGCCGTAAGGGCACCGCCGCAGCTGGCTTGAAGGTCGTGGATTCTCATTCTTGTCCCCGATGCAACTGGCTCAAGGATGTCGCACAGGGTGGATGGTGTGCTTAGGATTTCCAGATCGTCCGCCGCCGCGGTGCGTTGCGGGTGGGAGCAATTGCCAGGTTTACGTAGGCGTGGTCCGAGCGCATGGCGATTCTGGTTATCGCCTATGGGTACATAGGCTTGGGTGCGGTGGTGTCTTTGGGCCACGCGGCGTTAGGTTTGGGGCCCATCTCAAACACTAACGTGCCGCCGGCTTCGATTTCGCTGTGCTTGAGCCAGAAACGGTTGAGGGGCAGGCCGTTCAATACAGCGGACTGGATGTAGAAGTTCTGCTTGCTGACGTTGTTTGCTACGATTTCAAAATTTTTGCCGCTGAGCAAATGGATCACGGCGTGGGAGAAGCGCGGGGTGCCGATGGCATAGGCGGGGATGCCGGGGGTTTCAGGATATAACCCAAGGGCGCTGAAGATGTACCAGGCGGACATCTGGCCGGCGTCGTCGTTACCGGCCAGGCCGCCGGGGGCGTCGTGATAGATATCGACTATTTCGTGGATGTGAAACTGGGTTTTGGGGGCGGCTCCGGCGTAGTCGTAGAGATAGCCAATGTGGTGGCTGGGCTCATTACCGTGCTCGTATAGGCCGCGGGCGAAGAGTGGGTCAAGCTTGGCGACGAAGGGGCGGTCGCCGTGAAAATACTGGATGAGGCCGGGGATGTCCTGGAGGACGTAGAAGGTGTACTGGAAAGGGATGCCTTCCGTCACGTACGCGGCGGGCTTGGCGGGATCGAAGGGTGTGATCCAGGATCCGTCGGCGTGGCGACCGCGGGCAAAGCCGGTTTCGGGATCGAGCATGTTGCGCCAGTTCTGGCCGCGCTTGTCGAACATGGCGGCGTCGGCCGCCTTTCCGAGGGAGTGGGCGACCTGGCCGAGGACGAAATCGTCGAGGGAGTAGTCGAGGGTGCGGGAGACCTGCTCGGCGCGGTGAGGGGCTTCAGCAATGGGGTCTTCGAGAGGTATGTATCCGTATGTCAAATACGACTGCAGAGCGCGGCGACCTTTACCATCAGCGTACTCGGCGCGGGACGGCGAAACGAGGGCGTTCTTACGCATGAGGGCGTAGGCCTTATGGATGTCAAAGCCGCGCATGCCCTTAAGCCAGGCGTCGCCGATGATTGCGTCGCCGTGGTCGCCGTCCATCTCGGCGGTGTAGCTACCCCAAGCGGGGAAGATGGGCAACCAGCCGCCCTCTTCGCCTTTGTCAATGAGCGACTGGACGAGGTCGTTTTCGAGTGGCGGGTCAAGCAGGATGAAGAGCGGATGGACGGCGCGGAAGGTGTCCCAGATGGAGTAGTCGTCGTAATAGGTGTGTCCTGGTGTGGTTACGATACCGCCGCCACCGAAACGGGGGTGCGTTCCGCTGACATCGCTGGCGATACGGGGGAGTAGCATGGCGTGATACATGGAGGTGTAGAAGACGCGCTCGTCGGTGACGGGCGCTTTGATCTGGATTTTGCCGAGGAGACGGTTCCAGTCGGATTCTGCCTGGTGGGCGATCTGATCGAAGTTCCAGGTGGGGATTTCGGCGCGGAGATTCTGGCGGGCTTCGGCGACGCTGGTGAAGGATGTCCCGATACGGAGATAGACGACCTCACCGGGCGTGGCATTGAAGACGATGGAGGCCCCGGTGGAGGTTTCAGGGACGATGTGCTGGGGCGGGCCGCCTACACCGTAACCGTGATGGCTTTTGTTGGGGTCTTCATAGACGACCGGACGGGCGGACCAGGTGGGACCGGGGTCGAAGCGACGATCGAGCTCGACGACGGCGTACCCGGAGAAGCCGGCTGGCTGGCCGGAGCCGGCGTAGAGGCGGCGGACGGCGCTCTGGCTGGTGAGGGAGCGGGTAGTCGGATCAACGGAGACTGAGCCTTCACCGGCGCGGGCGAAGTTTTCTACGGCGATCCAGGTGCGGCCGCCATGGGCGAACTGAAGACGAAGGATTCCACACCGAGCGGTGCCAGTGATGGAGGCCTGGATACCCACGCTGAGGAGCGAGACGGTGTAGAGGTAGGGGGTGGAGTGCTCGTCGGCGTGGGAGAAGGGGAGGCTGGGGGCTGCGGTGACGAGCTCGGGAGTGCCCTGGCCCATCAGAATCTGGACGCTGCCGTAGTCCTGCGTGGCAGAGCCGGAGAGGAAGTGGGAGCCGCGAAAGCCACGGAACTGAGAGTCCTCGTAATAGTAGGGGACGAGGCTTTTGCGCTGGCCCTCCCGCGTGGCGGGGGTCCACTGCGTCATGGCGAATGGGACACCGGCGGCGGGGAAGGTCTGGCCTTCATTGGCCGTGCCGTCCAGCGGATTGACCAGATCGGCGGGCCTGGTCTGGGCGGCCGCGGCGAGGGAGAGCGCAAGGGCGGCTGAGAGAGATGCGTACAGAACAGGGGCGAAGCGGCAACGCGTAGTCATAGGAAGGGGCCAATCTTTGAATTGCGCGAACCATAAATGATAAACCTTCGCACGCACCTCCGAGTGCGTCGACGATTGAGACATATAGCGTGAGTTAGTGTTGAATGTCCTCAGTCGGCACAGTTGGCACAGTCGAGATAAGCGGGTTGATCCAGACGGTGATTGGTTGGTGTTTTGGTGACGCGCGGGCGAGCGTTCCAGAGGGTGGGCGTTGGTATGACCTACTACTGTTGGCGCTGCTCGATGACTGGGTCTGCCATGCTGTAGTGAAGCATTTGCGTGTGACCACGTGCTGAACGATGCCCTTAAACTTTGGCTTGGGCGAGATCCTTTTTGAGGCCGGCCATGCTGGTGCGGGTAGAGGCTTCGGGACCGTCGGGGCCGTGCCAGTGGGTTTCTAGGCTGACGGCCTGGTTGTAGCCCATCTTTTTGAAGGCCTTGAACTGTCCGACCCAGTCGATGATGCCTCCGCCTACGGGTCGCCACTCGAAGCCGGCTGGGGTATTAGTGCGGACGGCGTCCTTGCAGTGGCAGTGGCCTATGCGTTCCTTGGGGATGGCATTAAAGCCGTTAGGGAAGGCGTCGACCTCGCCGCGGGCGACGGCGTTGCCGGGGTCCCAGTTGAGCTTGAAGTTTCTGGATTTGATTGCGGCGAGAGTCTTGCCTGCTTCGCGGCCGGTGGCGGTATTGCAGGCGTATTCATTTTCGAGGACAAAGATGAGATTGCTTTTGGCGCAGGTTTCGGCGGTTGCCTGAAGCCGATCGTTGATGGCCGCACGGTAGGGTACCTGGTTATCGAGTCGCCAAAAGTCGAAGCCACGAATCTTATTGGTTTTGAACCGCTTGGCGAGGGCAACACATTTCTCGAGGACCTCGTCCTGTTGCTTGAATACGGATTGGGCGGTTGGTTCGGTGTCCTGTCTAACTCCAAAGTTGCCTTCGTGGGTGCGCTCTATCGATTTCGGTGCCCCGGGGAAGTCGACCTTGAAGAGAGGGCTGCCGATGTCGGTGACCCAGAGTTTGTATTTGGCCAGGATGGCTTCGGCTTTAGCTAGGTCTGCATCGCTCACGTCGATGAGGTTGACCTTCCAGAGGGACCGGAGTTCGATCCAGGAGAGGCCGAAGTCGTTGGCGGCGACCGAGGCAGCGTGGTCGAAGTCCGGGGAGATCTCATCAGAGATGACGGCAAGGTGGAAGCTGCGTTCGGTGGCCATGGCCAATGCTCGGGGAAGGCTGGCGGTTGAGGCAGCAGCGCCAAGTCCGGCGAGAAAGTCGCGGCGAGACAGGGATGAGCGGTTCAAGGAAGTTCCTCCTGATTGGGGTGCTGGCGGTGTCTCCCGACCGGAGAAGCGAGTCAATTTTCTTATACAAATTTACACGATATTGCGAATAGATCGAACCGCGCGGGAATGTTGGTTTGGAAATTGAATAGGAGAGGGTTGAAGTGCGTTTGTGTGGGCGAGTTGAATCAATTCGTCCACCTTAATTGATGAGCCCAAGTTTATTCCTACCTGAGAATTTTCTCATTGAGTTAGCTGTTCTTCCTTGTCTTAGATTACCTGTTTATGAGGTGGTGACGAAACAGTAGAGTGTTGCGGTGACGTTGGAGTTTGAGCGGTATCAACGTTCCTACGTGGCGTGCGGAGGTGCTATCGGAGATGAACGTGGCAGAATTGGTGGCACTTCTCGAGCCGCATTGCATGAAAGGGAAGACGGGACGCCCGTCGATATCGATTTTCGTCCGGTTTGTGCGATGTAGCCGCCCACTTCGCACAAGAACATCTCGTTTACCGTCCGAAAGAATCGCTCGAGGCGCTTCCGCCTTCAAGGGCGAGAACGCCCACGGCATAAATGGCCGCAAGATTTATGAGACTTGGTTTCAGATGGAAGCCCCGCAGCGCGACTGAGGCATTGACCTCTCGCCGGTCATCACCTACGGGGTCCCGTCGCGCGGTTTGACGAGGCATGCACATACTCGAAGCCAGCAAGATAATTCCCACACCAAACGCTGACCAAACGCACCTATCCTCTACTCCACCCAACCTTGCGGTCTCGAACCGAAGGGCATCCGGGTGCCCGAGCCGTCCTAAGCTTGCCGAAAGGGCCGGACTATCGAATTTGGCTTACCACCGGCGAAACAGTGGCCGCGACAGGGTATATTTACTCCATGAGCCGTTCGGTTAGCGCTAACATATTAGCTCTTCTCTTATTTTCCGCCTCCAGTCTCCCGTCGCAAACCCTGCCACGCGTCTTCCTATTGGACCCCGCCACGCTCGCGCGGCAGACGGCGCATCCCGACGCCGCCATCGCCAAAGTCGCGCGCGTCGAAGCCGATTCTGCCATGAAAGTCGGTCCACAAAGCGTGACCACCAAGGCTAAGACTCCGCCCAGCGGCGACAAGCATGACTACATGAGCATGGCGCGCTACTTCTGGCCGAACCCGGCAACGCCTGATCACTTGCCCTACATCCGAAGGGACGGCCAGAGCAACTCCGAGATTAACGCAATCTCCGATCACGAAGCTCTGAACCGCACCGCCGACTCCTCCCATGCTCTCGCGCTCGGCTGGCGCCTCACTGGCAACGAGAACTACGCCGAGCACGCCAGCTTTCTGCTGCGCGCATTTTTCCTCGCGCCCGCGACGGCCATGAACCCAAACCTGAAGTTCGCGCAATACATCCCCGGCGTCAACACCGGCCGCGGCACCGGCATCCTCGACGCCCGCAGCCTCACGCAGGTTGTCGACGCGGTCGGAATGCTGGCGTATTCGAAGAGCTGGACACCCGAAGATCAGACCGGCATGACCCGGTGGTTCACAGCCTACTACGACTGGATGACGACCTCCGACGCCGGGCAACAAGAGAAGGCCGCGACCAACAACCACGGCTCGTGGTTCGCGGCGCAGGAAGCCTCCATTGCCATGTTCCTCGGCAAGACGGACGACGCGAAGAAGATCGCCGAGCACGTCCGCGACCAGCGCATCCCCTCGCAGTTCGACGCCGCGGGAATGCAGAAGTACGAACTGGTCCGCACCAACTCTTTCTCCTACAGCGCCTTCAATCTCGAGGCCCTCACCGGGCTTACGAACATCGTCGCTCCCACCGGCATCGATCTCTACGCCACCAAACCGGGCATCCTCACGGGTATTGACGCACTCCTGCCCTTCGACTCCGCCCACAAGTGGCCGCACCAACAAATCAGCGAGGACAGGGAAGTTTCCCTCTGTCCCGCGCTGTTCCGCGCCGCCGCGCACACCCACGAACCGAAATACTTGGAGGCGCAAAAACGTTTCGACTGCAAACAGACGGCGATCTCCATGCTCGAAGCGTTGGGGAACCGCTAGCACGCCGTCGCCACAGCTTTCCAACCCACGGATGAGTCTGAAAGCTAGGTTCTAGGATGTGACAGTTTGGCGGTCAGAGAACCGTTGGGTTCAAGCAACCGTAATACCGGCGTGCTTGATACGATGCATATCGCCATCATCGATAGCCTTGACAAAGGCGCGGAGACGAACGCCTCATTGCGGAATTCCAGCACCAGGAAGCGGTGATGCATGATGCACGTCTTCGATGTCTTAGAGAGGATCACAGAAGACCTCCAAAGCTAATCGTCGCCACGCCGCGCAGGACTTCGATGCTTCCTCACATCTGAATCGGCGTAGCTACTCGTGCGCTGCTCACCGCCAACTGCACCCACACTTGAATGAGAGAACACCTACTTCCTGCAAGGCGGACAGATCGACCTTGGCGTGTAGCTGCGTTGCGGCCAGAGACACGTGGCCGAGAAAATCTACAATCTCCTTGGGAGAACCCGTTCTGCGAGCGGATGTGTCACTCAGGAGTGCCGGAGCATGCGGTCCAACATCGCAGAACAAGCCCCTAGTCGGGAGATGCCTTGAGTGCTATCGGGCCAATCAGCTCAGTGCCTGCAAACGTGCTTTGTCGTGAGCAAAATGACTTTCGAAAACCGCGTTCGATTTTGATGATTTCACCCAAAGAGACCACATTGTTCGAGCAACTATGCACGCGGCAGGCCGCCATTGTCCGACACCAGTCTTTGACTTTGGCAGTTGAACGCCAGCTTTATCTGAAACGCGTTGGGAAGGTGAGACGCTCACGGAAGACGTTGCCGAACATCGCGCAAGTAATCGTTGTTGTCGTCCATCATCTGCGCTTTACCGATTCGAGATCCCCTTTGTTGAGATCGAATCCTCTGCAGTGGCGTGGGCTGCGTTGCACACCGCTCTGCAAAATGTCTCCACGTCGGCGAGTGGCAGTTGGTCTATCACGCGACGGGTTCCAAGTATCAAGCTGTTGTGAACCGCCGTGATGATCGTCAGAGCCCGGATGAGGGAACTCATCCGAAGACGGCTAGCTGTTCCGATCTTATTAGAATTTCGGCCCATCGAGGCTAAGAGGTTCACTATAGATTGTGGTCGTCTGATTCGATGTGCCTTGAGCAAATGCGGCATCAATTCTGCAATCGACTAACGCCACACCCTAGATACGGTGCGGATCAGCTTTCCGCTAAGGCCTGTCATTGCATGTTCCATGGCCATCTCTGTGGCCAGCATCTGGACGCCTGATGTGTACGTTGGGTAAGGGTGAATAGGACTCGCCATATCGCTCACCTTCATCTTTTCCTGAAGGGCATAGACTACCTCAATAATCGTCTCCCCCGCGCTTTCAGCGACGATTGTGGCGCCTAGGAGCAGTCCGTTTTTTGTCGAGACGAACTTGATGAATCCGTCCCGATCGTTGTCACATACGGCACGGTCGATCCGGCTCAGAGGCCAGGTTCCGATGCGTAGGTCATTGGGATACTGAGCGCGTGCATCCGATTCCAGCAGTCCAACCTGCGCTACTTCTGGATCAGTGAAGGTAACGTGGGGAACGACTGTTGAGAATCCGGAGCTGCTGCCGGGTAGCAACGCATTGCGTGCTGCCTGAAATCCCTGCCAGCCTGCGAGATGCGAAAACTGCTCGCCTCCGAGCACGTCTCCAGCCCCGTACACGTTAGAGGCCGAGGTGCAGAGCTTGTCATTCACGGTGAGGCCAGAAATAGCGTAGCGAATGCCAGCCGCTTCAAGATTCAGGCCATCAAGCTTCGGTGCCCGTCCCACAGCAACCAACAGTGCTTGAGCATCTACGCTTTTCACCTGGGTACGAACTCGAATCAGCTCATCCATTTTTTCAACGGCCAGTGCGCGAGCCGGGACTACGTAAACTCCCTCTCGTTCTAGTACCCGTTGAATGGTTGATGAGGATTCGGGCTCTTCGTTCGGTAGCAGTCGCTCAGCGAAGACGGTGACTTGGACACCAAGTCGCTGATAGGCCTGAGCCATCTCCACACCGATGGGGCCGCCCCCGACGATGATCAGCGATTCCGGCAGTCGGTCGCGGTCGAAGAAATCGAGATAGGTCGAGAAGGTCACCTGATCCAGACCAGGTATGTCTGGAATGACAGGGGTAGCTCCAGTAGCGATAAGGATCTTGCGCGCCTGAAGACGTTGCTCTCCAC
>JBDTDX010000111.1:0-5050 GCA_039922815.1 Granulicella sp. | reverse complement strand
GAAGGAGCCGGCCTCATCGCCGAAGAGCGTGGGCTCTGTGCCGTAGATGGACTCCCCGTTGACGGCGACCCACTGGCCTACCTGATGGAGGCGTTCGATCTCTGCAGGCGGAACGTTGCCCTTGGAGTCTGGGCCGATGTTGAGCAGGTAGTTGCCGCCCTTGCTGGCGATGTCGACGAGATTATGGAGAAGGGTCTCGGTGGATTTGAAGTTGTTGTCGTACGACTTATAACCCCAGGTGTCGTTCATCGTCATGCAGGACTCCCAGTCGCGGCCGGGATAGCCTTGCGGTGGGATGTACTGCTCGGGGGTTTCGGTGTCTCCCGTGTAACCGCCGCCGAGGCGATTGTTCCAGATGAGGTTGGGGTGTTGATTGAGGAGGGCGACGATCTCGCCGGCGAGGGCTGGAGTCATATCTTTCGTCGGCGTGTCGAACCAGATGACTGCGGGAAACTCGCCGTAGTTGCTGAGGAGCTCTTTGAGTTGGGGAATCGCTTTGGTGTGGAGGTAGGTTGCGAAATCGCCATTCTGCGCTGGGTCCCAATGATTGCCGGGGCCGTCATGGTTGGCTTTTTTCATGGCTGCGCCGCCGGGTGCGGTCCAATCCTGATCCTGCGAATAGTAGAAGCCGAGCTTGATTCCCTGCTTCCTGCACTCTTCCGCCAGTTCGCGAATCGGATCGCGATGGAACGGTGTGGCGGCCACGATGTTGAAGGGATCGGCTTTGGAGTCGAACATCGCGAAGCCGTCGTGGTGCTTGGAGGTGATGACGATGTATTTCATGCCGGCGGATTTTGCGAGTGCGACGATATCGTGGGCATTAAATGCTGTTGGGTTGAACTGGGAGGCGAGGGCCTTGTAGTCGGCAACCGGGATGGAGGCGTTGTTCATGATCCACTCACCGATGCCGGGAATCTGCTTGCCATCCCATGTGCCCGCCGGGATGGAGTAGAGGCCCCAGTGAATGAACATGCCGAAACGGGCGTCGCACCACCAGGCCATGCGCGCATTGCGCTGCGCGGGGGTTTCATTGTCTTGAATCGCAGGGACAGGATGAGCGTTGGTGGTCGCGACCGGGCTGCCCTCCAACTGAGCGCGCGATGGGACGGTCGAGGCTGCGAGCGACATGGCTAAAATAGCGGCGGCGAAGCGAAATCGTTTCAAGTGTCTCTCCCTGGAGATTGTGGACTGGGGCTTCAGTCCGCGATCGATAGCACGCATTGATTCGCTGATAACCATATCAAACTTCGAGGTTTGTTGAGCGAGAGTACGCCACCTCTGAAAGGTTAGCGCCAGCTACGATCCGCCGATCGGACTCATGGTATTCATTCAACAAAAGTACAGCGACCGGCCTCTTCGATAACTTGATGGGAGAGATTCTCTGAACAATCTCTCGCGCCTATCTCCCTGTTGGCATCTCATTAAATGTGAGAGGCCCGAACCCGCTACAAGAAGTCATCTTTGTAAGCGGAGCAGGCAGAGTTTCCGGGAACTTTGAAAGTTCATCCGCTGCTATGGGCCATGCACGACGAAGCGCAACGGGACAGAACGTATTGGGTCCGTACGCGAAGAGACTACTTATGAAAGACCAAGTCGCAGAGCCGCTCTTACAGATGTTTATCAAGGCGAAGCTGAACCTTGAAGTCCTCAACGCTCAGAAGAAGGTTCAGGGAGCAGGTGCTCCGGATGGAATCGAGATTGCAGCTATCGAACGTATTGAGCAGATTGTTCGGAATAATGTAATGTCTCTCGAAGACAGACTTCTGTACCTGAAGTAGATATCTTATACGGCCACTCTATAGGACCGCTAACTTCGTTAGCCACCGCAACTATAACGATAAGTGCATCTTGTATCGGCTATCGATTCCGGCGTGAATTGCAGGCAAACATACCTCACCTATCTTGTAGCGATACTATGTTGCGGATTCGAAGACCACTCTTGTGGCTCAAGGTTCCCATAGTTAGTGATGGTGCGTCTTCAACTGCTGGGATCGGTCCCGCGTGTTACAACTGGAATGTTTCCAATAGAGCCATGCACGATTTGAAAGTGACACAAGGTAAATTCCATGCAAGATAAAAGCCAGCCACGTTGCATACAAATCAGTCCAAAGGACAACGTAGCCATTGTTATCAATGAGGGGGGGCTTCCGAAGGGTACGCAGTTTGCATCTGGCCTTATGCTGATAGACCTGATACCGGAAGCGCACAAGGTGTCACTCGTCGCTATTCCGAAGGCTGATCCGATCGTGCGGTACGGGGTGACGATCGGCTATGCTGCGAGAGATATACCTGCAGGAAGCTGGGTTCACGAAGAGGTGATGACGCTGCCCCAGGCTCCTGCGCTCGATCAACTGCCAAAGGTCTACAGTGTCCCTTCCGCCGATGCTCCGCTTGAGGGATTCACCTTCGAGGGTTATGTGAATGACGACGGCACGGTGGGGACTAAGAATATTCTTGCGATCAATACGACTGTCCAATGTGTGGCGGCGACGGTGGACTATGCGGTCAAGAAGATCAAGGCGGAGCTTCTTCCGAAGTATCCCAATGTAGATGACGTGATCGCGATTACGCATACCTATGGCTGCGGTGTTGCCGTTGAAACTGCCGATGCGGAGATTCCGATTCGGACTTTGCGCAACCTTAGCCTGAATCCCAATCTTGGCGGAGCGCCGATGGTGGTGAGCCTTGGTTGCGAAAAGATGCAGCCAGCCAGGATGCTTCCCTCCTCTACGTTGCCGATACTTTCTACGCAGCCTTATGTTGTTCGTCTGCAGGATGAAGAGCACCATAGCTTTGGCGACATGGTTGACGCGATTATGGAGATGGCGGAGAAGCGTCTGGTGCTACTCAATGCGCGGCGGCGGCAGACGCGTCCTGCGTCCGATCTTATTGTTGGTCTCCAATGTGGCGGGAGCGATGCGTTCTCGGGAGTGACTGCAAATCCGGCGGTGGGCTACGCTGCCGACATGCTGGTGCGGGCAGGTGCGACGGTGATGTTCTCTGAGGTCACCGAGGTGCGGGATGCGATTCACCTGCTGACGGCGCGCGCGGCGACCCAGAAGGTGGCTGACGATCTGATTCGCGAGATGGCCTGGTATGACAAATACCTTGAGCGCGGTGGTGTCGATCGGAGTGCTAATCCTACACCGGGTAACAAGAGTGGAGGACTTACAAATATTGTGGAGAAGGCACTTGGCTCGATTGCGAAGTCGGGCACAAGCCCTATCGCCGGGGTGATTGGGCCGGGTGAGCGCGTTACCTGTAAGGGGCTTGTGTTTGCGGCCACACCGGCTAGTGACTTTGTTTGTGGAACGCTTCAACTTGCTGCGGCGATGAATATGCACGTGTTTACTACGGGCCGCGGAACACCTTACGGGTTGGCGATGGTGCCTGTCATTAAAGTCTCTACGCGAACAGCGCTGGCAGAGCGTTGGTCTGACTTGATCGATGTCGATGCAGGGACGATTGCGACGGGTGAAGCTAGCATTCAGCAGGTGGGTGAGGCGATCTTTCAACTTATTCTGGATGTCGCAAGTGGTCGTAAGCAGACTTGTGCCGATCATTGGGGACTTCACAATGAGTTTGCATTGTTCAACCCAGGGCCCATCACCTAATCAACGAGGCAGGGGCGCTTCGGGTCGAACTTCCAATTTGGCTTAAGGTATTGCATGGCTGCTGCGTCATCTCTGGCGCCAAGACCTTCTCGCAGATAGAGGCTATGCGCTGCTTCGACGCGGCTCATGTCGAGTTCCACGCCAAGTCCGGGGCGTTCAGGCACGGTGAGTTTTCCAGCAACAATTTTCAATGGCTCGGCGGTCAGGTGTTGTCCATCCTGCCAGATCCAATGTGTGTCGATCGCGGTTACATTTCCCGGTGCGGCTGCAGCTACGTGGGTAAACATTGCGAGGGAGATATCGAAATGATTGTTGGAGTGAGAGCCCCAGGTGAGGCCCCATTCGCGGCAGAACTGGGCTACGCGGACTGATCCCTGCATCGTCCAGAAATGAGGATCGGCCAAGGGGATATCGACCGAGTGGAGTTGTGCGGCAAACTTTAGCTGACGCCAGTCGGTGGCGATCATGTTGGTCGCAGTCGGCATGCCGGTGGCTCGGCGGAACTCGGCCATAATTTCTCTGCCTGAGAAGCCGTGTTCGGCACCGCAGGGATCTTCTGCATAGGTGAGGACCTTTTGCTTGTTCGTGCAAAGATGTACGGCTTCGTCGAGTGACCAGGCACCGTTCGGGTCGAGGGTAATTCTCGCCTGCGGAAAGCGCTCGGCAAGTGCGGTCACGACTTCCATCTCCATCGCACCGGAGAAGACGCCGCCCTTCAACTTGAAGTCGTGGAAGCCGTAACGCGCTTCAGCGGCTTCGGCTAGTTTGAGAACGGATTCGGTCGAGAGTGCTTCCTCGTGCCGCAGGCGAAACCACGGATCGTCTGCATTTTGATGGGCTTCATAGGGTAGATCGGTCTTCGCTCGATCCCCGATGAAGAAGAGATAGCCGAGGACGGCAACGCTGCTGCGCTGCTGTCCTTCGCCGAGGAGGGCCGCAACGGGAACGTCTAAAAACTGGCCTAGCAGATCGAGCAGCGCAGACTCGATGGCGGTAACTGCGTGCACGGTTGTTCTGAGATCGAAGGTCTGCAGGCCGCGGCCTTCGGTATCGCGATCGGCGAAGCGGGCTTTTACAGTGTTGAGGATTTGTTGGTACGAAGCGATTTTTTCACCTTCGACAAAGTGCCGACTGTCTTCAAGAACCTGACGGATATTTTCTCCGCCAGGCACCTCGCCTACGCCGGTGTGACCTGTGTTGTCCGTGATGATGACTATGTTTCGTGTGAAGAACGGTGCGTGTGCGCCGCTGAGGTTGAGCAGCATCGAGTCGCATCCTGCGACTGGAATGACTCGCATTGTTTTGATGCGCGGCGATTCGTGGTCTGTGGAGTTGGCGGTCATGCAATACCTCCGGCGGGTTGAGGCAGTTTCAGGTCGACGCGCTTGATTTCACCAACAATGGGGAGGTAGGCAACAATCGCCATCAGCGCGGTC
>JBDTDX010000110.1:0-5095 GCA_039922815.1 Granulicella sp. | reverse complement strand
TGTAGGAGGTGTACATATCCTGGTTGTTGATGGTGACCTTGGAGCAGTTGGTGATGGCGAAGGTGTATCCAGCCTTCTGGCCGGTGGTGAGGTCGGCGGGGATGAGCTGGGCGGCCTGGGCGGAGGGTGCGCCGGCGCCGGGTTGTCCGCCGAGGTTGGTGAGGGAGCAGGCGAAGCCGTTGGCGGGGTACTGGGAGTTGTATTGCAGCTCGGCCTGGCCGATGGTGCGGACCGACTGGATGGCGGATACTTCGTGGCCCTGCTTGGTGAGCTTGAGAAGCTGGGGGACGGCGAGAGTCATGAGGATGAGCATGACGGACATGACGATGAGAAGCTCGATGAGGGTGAAGCCAGCTTCGGCGAACTGGGCCATCGGGTGGTTGGTGCGTAGGGTCTTCGGGGGCATCTGCATCGGCATGTTGGTTCGACTTCCGATTCTGAAATAGGTTGGTAGTACCCGGTTCCATTTTAGACCGAAGAAGGAGTGGGTGGGTTTCGGGAGTGATGGTGGGTGGGTGCAAACGCAGATCCTCCTGCTTCGCGGAAGGATGACAAAAGATGCCTATATTGCGAAGGCAAAGCCGTTTGCGCAGCCGGTGCTGGAGCATCTGCGGGAGCTGGTGCATAAGGGATGTCCGACGGTGGAGGAGACGGTGAAGTGGGGGATGCCGTTCTTTGAGTATGAGGGGGCGATTTTGGCGAATATGTCTGGGTTCAATGCGCATTGCAAGTTTGGCTTCTGGGGCTCGGAGATGGGGGCGGTGATGCTGGCGACGGGGCTGGAGCGAAAGAATGGCGGGGATTCGCTGGGGGCGATTAAGAGCGTGAAGGACCTGCCTGCGGACAAGGTGATGGTGGAGCTGGTGCGGCAGGCGGTGGGGTCGATTGCGCGGGGGGAGCAGGTGAGTCCGCTGGCTTCGCGGAAGGAGAAGAAGGCGGCGGCGGTGGTGGAGGCGCTGGCGTCTCCGGAGCTGATGGCGGCGCTGAAGAAGAACAAGGCTGCGGCGGCGGTGTTTGCGAAGTGCAGCGCGAGTGCGCAGAAGGAGTATGTGGCGTGGATCGTTGAGGCGAAGCGGGAGGAGACGCGGGCGCGGCGGGTGGCTGCGGCGGTGGAGTGGATTGCGGAAGGGAAGCAGCGGAACTGGAAGTATCAAAACATCTGAGTGGGCGCCTGGTTTTGAAGCGTGGCTTCGTTGAATATTGCCTGGTATCTGTAGGGCTAGGCGCTGATTTGGAGACGGGAATTTGAAGGGGAGGAATAATAAGGGGGCTGAAACGACTTAAGTCGTATATGGTTGGGGGACTCTACTCCATACTCACAGGGAGGTTATTGGATGATCTCCTTCGATCAAGCGCATCGCGTTGTGCATTATCCCGACGACCGTCGGTTTCGTATCTGGATACGGCCTTCGGTTGTGTTGATTCTTCTGTCGCTGATTGTGGTTCCGGTGGTGGTTGCCTGGGTGCAGGTGATGGTGTACGGTCTGCCGTCTCTGCCGCCGCTGCGGCAGTTTGTTGAGGGGGCGATGAGTGGGCCGCATGGATTTCCGGGGTGGGTGCGATGGACACACTTCTTCAATTTTTTATTTTTGACGATGCTGATTCGGAGCGGGCTTTCGATTTTGATGGATCATCCGCGGCTGTACTTCAATAACGATTGCACGCCGGGTTCGGAGTGGATACGGTTTACGCCGACCAAGGTGCCGACGGACAGGGTGTGGACGGCGAAGGACGATGCACGGTATATCTCGCCAGTGGTGGCGCTGCCGGGGTATCGGCATACGGTGGGAGTGGCGCGGTCGTGGCATTTCATTACGGTGTACGGGTTTATTTTTACCGGGATCGTGTTTGTGGTGTGCCTGTTTACGAGTGAGCAGTGGATGAGGCTGGTGCCGACGAAGTGGGATACGGTGGCGGAGGCGTGGAACACGTTTGTGTATTACGCCAACTTCCATTTTCCGCCGGAGCCGAACGGGTTCTACGGATATAACGCGTTGCAGCAGATATCGTATGCGGCGACGGTGTTTGTGATGGCGCCGCTGTCGATCATGACGGGGCTGGCGATGTCTCCGGCTTTGGTGAGTCGATTCCAGTGGTTTCCGCGGCTGTTTGGCGGACGGCAGTCGGCGCGGTCGCTGCATTTTCTGCTGCTGAATGGATATTTTGCGTTCCTGGTGGTGCATGTGACGCTGGTGGTGATGACTGGATTTCGGCGAAACATGAACCACATCGTGATGGGTACGGATAATTTCAAGTCGATTGGGATGATCCTGGGATTTGTGGGGATTGGGGTGGTGATGCTGTCGTGGGTGGCGGCTCATTACATTTCGTGGAAGTTTCCGCGCAAGCTGCAACATGCGCAGAAGGCGGTGGCGTATCCGCTGCTGCTGGCGAGCCTGAACCGCTTTCAGCCTTCGGAAAAATATACGAAAGACCACATCTCGCCGCGCTTCTGGCCGAATGGAAAGCTGCCGGTGCGGGAGGACTGGAAGGCGATGGCGGCGGGGAAGTTTGCCGACTACCGGCTGAGGGTCGATGGGCTGGTGGACAATCCGGTGGAGCTGTCGCTCGAGCAGTTGCGGGAGCTGGGGATGGAGGATTTTATTACGTTGCATCACTGCATACAGGGCTGGTCGGGCATTGCGGAGTGGGGCGGCGTGCCGATCAGCAAGCTGGTGGAGCTGGTGCGGCCGCAGGCTTCGGCGAAGGTGTTGGCGTTCTACTCGTTCGGGCCTTCGCTGTATGGGGAGGAGTACTACGATACGCAGAGCCTGGAAAATGTGCTGAAGGCCGAGTGCATTCTTGCGCTGGAGATGAATGGCGCGCCGCTGACGGAGACGTACGGCTCGCCGCTGCGGCTGCGGGTGGAGAACCAGCTGGGCTACAAGATGGTGAAGTGGATCGAACGGATCGAGTTTGTGGCTTCCGAGAAGGACGTGGGCAAGGGCGAGGGCGGAAGCAACGAAGACGACGAATACTTCGACCTGCTGCCGAATATCTGATGGCGCAAAGAGTGAAGGCGCAAAGTGTGAAGGCGCGGCCGCCGCGCGTTGGGTCGGAGAATGTTGGTACGGCGCTTGAGCACTTGCGCCTGACCTGGCTGCTGAAGCATTTTCCTCCGCTGTGGATCTGGACGCTGTATGTGTTCGTCAATGGATTTCTGACGATTGCGCTGCTGGCGTTGATGGCGGTGGTGAGCCAGACGCCATTCGTGTTTCCGTCATTGGGACCGACGGCGTACCTGTTTTTCTTTTCGCCGATGGGACAGTCGTCTAGCCCGCGCAATACGATCCTGGGCCATGCGATCGGGTTGGCGTGCGGGTATGGGGCGTTCTGGGCGGCGGGGCTCGCGCATGGAGCGCCGAACTTTCATGACGGGGTGTACTGGCCGAGGATTCTTTCGGCGGCTTTGTCGCTGGCCTTCACGGGAGCTTTGATGGTGGTGCTGCGGGTGAACCATCCTCCGGCGGGCGCGACGACGTTGATTGTGGCGCTGGGGATTCTATCGACACCGTACCAACTGGTGGTGATTGAGCTGGCGGTGGTGCTGCTGACGGTGCAGGCGTTTGTGATCAACCGGATGGCCGGGCTGCCTTTTCCAGTGTGGCAGAGCGCAAAGACCGACGGTGGCTGAGGTCGGCGGGCGTGGTTGAGGTAGGGGCGGAGGCTACGCTTTATCGCAGGCAAAAATTTATTGGGTGGCCTTCGGGGGGCGGCGTATGATTGCGCCTTCAATGGGTTGCTTGCGCGACCGTTGCTACCGGCCATTTGTGACTACTCAAAAAATATCAGGAGCTATGCGATGCGACGAATTCTCGTTGTTCTGCTTATGGTGTTGTGTGGTGCGGTGCGGGCGAATGCCTGGGGAGGGCGGGGGCATGAGCTGGTGGCGTATCTCGCTTACATGAATCTCGACCCGCAGGTGAGGGCGAAGGTGGATCTGCTGGTGCAGCAGAATCCCTGCATTGCGGAATGGCAGACGAAGGTGAAGGCGCTGCCGGCAGCGGAGCAATCGGCCGCGCTGTTTATGCTGGCGGCGACGTGGCCGGACGAGATTAAACTGGCAGCTCCGCTGAGCAAGACGCCGTATGATTGCCCTGGGCATCCGACGTTTAACGCGAAGGATGGTGCGGCGGGACCGGATGGGCACTTTAGCGCGGACAACCCGCCAGCGGGGCCGGAGGCGAGCCAGAATATTGGGTATACGGACGACCGGAGGCACAAGTATTGGCACTTTATCGATACACCGATTTCGACCGATGGAACGGCGACGCAGCCTGCGCCGGAGCCGAACGTGCTGACGGAGCTGGTGTTGCTGACGAAGGCGCTGGGAAGCGACGAGGACATCAAGCTGCGGTCGTATGACATGGTTTGGGTGGAGCACCTGACGGGGGATATTCACCAGCCGCTGCATGTTGCGGAGCGCTACAGCAAGGCGCTGCCGAATGGGGATGCGGGTGGAAACCTGGTGGCGCTGTGCAGTGGGCAGGCGGCCTGCCGGGCGGAGCTGCATGCGTATTGGGATGATCTGCCGGGGAGCGATAGTTCGCTGGCGGCGACGATTGCGATGGGGGCGAAGCTGAATAAGCTGGCGGCACCGAGCGTGGCGGCGATCGACATTGACCATCCGGAGGACTGGGCGGCGGCGACGGAGGCGATTGCGAAGGCGGATGCGTATGCGGCTCCGTTCAATACGGGGGCGAAGTCGGTCGATCCGTCTACGATTCCGGCGGCTTACCATACGCAGGCGATGGCGGATATGCAGAAGCAGATCTCGATTGCGGGCTGGCGGCTGGCTACGATTCTGGAGAACGACTTGAAGGGGTGGAGTGGGACTTAGACAGTGTCTGAGGAATTGATTCGCAGTTCGAGGGAGAGACCTTCCCTCAGGGGCTAAAGCCCGGATTATTGGCAACCCTAATGGCTGGGCTGAAGCCCAGCCCCTTCAAAACAATCACAATCTCGATTCGTCAGAGACTACCTAAGGGCGGGGTGGTTCAGTTGGGAATCATGACGAAGTGATCGATGGCGACTCTGCGACCGGCGGTGCGGTGGTTTGGGCTGGGGAGGAGGGTTACGGTGAGGTCGTCGAACT
>JBDTDX010000109.1:0-4128 GCA_039922815.1 Granulicella sp. | reverse complement strand
GCTTCTCTCCCGTTCCCAAAAACTTAATCGGCGCACCCGTCACATGGCGAATGGAGAGAGCAGCGCCGCCGCGTGCATCTCCGTCCATCTTGGTAAGCACCGCGCCAGTGATGGTAAGCAGATCGTTAAAGGCCTTGGCGGAGTTAACAGCGTCCTGCCCGGTCATCGCGTCCGCAACAAAGAGAATCTCACTCGGATTCAGCAGCTTTTTGAGCGCGACCATCTCGTCCATGAGCGCAGAATCGATCTGGTTACGCCCAGCGGTGTCGACGATAAGAATGTCGCAGCCGAAGCTGGCGGCCTCACGCTTGGCCTCTTTGGCGAGCCGGAGAACCGTGTCGGTGTTAGCCTCCCCTTCGGCAACCTTACCCTCGTAGATCTGCGAGGCGGTCGCCTTGGCGACGATGGCAAGCTGCTCCCGCGCGGCAGGACGGTAGACGTCGACCGAGACCAGCATCGGCCGGTGCCCAGCCTTCTTCAACCACTGCGCAAGCTTGCCGCTGGTGGTCGTCTTACCGGAACCCTGCAACCCAGCCATCAGGATGACCGACGGCGGCTGCGAAGATTTCTGGAAGCGGGCAGTATCCTTACCGAGCACATTGACAAGCTCGTCGTGGACGATCTTAACGATCTGTTCCGAAGGCGACAAAGCTGTTGTCACCTGCGTGCCCAGGGCGCGGACGCGGATGTGCTCGATCAACTCGGTGACGACGGCAAGGTTCACGTCGGATTCGAGCAGGGCAAGACGGATCTCGCGCAGAGCCTCGGCGATATTCTCGTCGGAGATGGTGCCTTGGCCGCGAAGGTTTTTGAAGGAACGCTGGAGTTTGTCGCTTAGATTCTCAAACATAGATAGCTAGAGTTTATCAGCGGAATCAGCGGCGGGTTAGTTGGCGTCGCCCATGGGGTATTTCTTCTGTAGAGCCTCGAGCTCGGCCTTATGCTCCGCGATGAAGGCGATGTTGGCCGGGTTGACGTGGTTATTGGCGGAGAGCTTCTCCCCGGCTTGCTGGGCCGCAAAGGCAAACGCGGATTGGACCAGCGTAAGTTCGACGACGATGAACTCGTGCGGGGTGAGGCCATGCTGAGTAAAAATAGCCACCAGCTGTGGATACGCCGTAATGCGGCGTTCGACCTCCGCAATAGTATGGGTCTTGCCGGAGTCTGTGGCTAGAGCCGTGGCAACCCCCGGGTTACTCCTGATCAGTGCTTTAATGTCCGGAAAGGTCTGCTGAACGCGGGTGACTTTATCCATGGTCAGGGTGTAGTGAGAGAGCTCGTCGAGGTCCTTTTCCGCCGCGCCCTGCGCGTGAAGGACTGGCAGGCAGAAGACAAGAGCAACGAAAAGAATGATGCGACTATTGAACCGGGGCATGGATGCGCTCCTGGAAGGAGATGAGGTACGGGTTACACCTGCGGCTGAGCAGGAGTACGCGACTACTCGACCATTTCATTATCAGGGTAGCAATAGAGCCAGCGTTCGCCAGGCTGCGCGGAGCAGATAACAGGATGTTTGGTGTGGTGAGCATGTTTGGTGGCGTGCTTATTCTTTGAAGAATCACAGCAGGCAACGTGACCGCAGGTAAGACAGGTGCGGAGATGGACCCAGTCATCGCCCAGAGCGACGCATTCTCCGCAAACGTCGGTGGTAGGTGCCTGGTAGCGGCTGTGCTGGAGATGTTCGCAGATACGCATGCACTGGCCTTTCAGGAAAGAATATCCGTAGATTGGATGCGAAGAATGTTGGCGGCGGCGAATGCGTTGTTGGTCGCATCTATGGAGCCAGGGAGAGTATCAGTGGCGGGGATATTGACCGGACGGCTGACGTCCTCGACGACGAGGGTTTCGAAGCCGAGCGCTTTGCCGTCGATCGCGGAGAAGCGAACGCAAAAGTCATAGGCGAGGCCGCAGACGAAGAGGCGGCGGAGGTTACGCTCTCGGAGATATCCGGAGAGGCCTGTCGGGGTGACACGATCATTTTCAAGAAACGCGGAATAAGAGTCAATATTTTTGCGAAAGCCTTTCCTCAGGATGAGCTCTGCGTGAGAGACGTTGAGGTCCGGGTGGAAGGCTGCGCCAGTACTCTGCTGGAGGCAGTGGTCGGGCCACAGGGTCTGAGGGCCGTAGGCAACGTCGATCTGCTGATAAGGCCGGCTACCTACGTGGGTGCTGGCGAAGGAGATATGTTGCTCAGGATGCCAGTCCTGCGTGAGCAGGACATGGTCAAATTGCTGGGCGAGAGCGTTGATGCGCGGAATGATCGTATCCCCCTCGGTGACGGCAAGCGCGCCGCCAGGACAGAAGTCATTCTGGAGATCGATGACGAGGAGAGCATCTGTGGCTTGGAGCAAAACGCTCACAGCGGCCACCTCTTTTTCTTCTTGCCAAGATTATCGGGGCTTTGAATGGTGATGATCCGCAGATCGGACTGGCCGCAGGACTTGTCGCGGCAGATAGCCGCGATCCAGAGTTCACCATTGCCGAACATGACCCCTTGATAGTTAACGAAAAGGTCTTCGTACCGCTGATTTTTAATAACTTCGGCAACCGTTGGCGTGATGATGTTGTCGTAGTTCTCAATGAAGTCCGTGGGAATCTTCAGAGAGACTTCTTTCCCTTTGATGGTGGATTTGAACGGGTAGCGAAGCAGCGTCGCCATATCGGCTGCGTTGTGCGTGGCAACATCCTTCTGCACGGTCGTCATAAAATTGTGAAACTTGGTGTGATCGCCAACTAGCGTGTCGATAGATTTATCAGTAGCTTCGGTGGTCTTCTGGCCAAGAGCGAAGGCAGTAGCCGCAGTCAACAAGAGAATCGCAAGAAAAGAAGTTCGCGCGCATTGTCGGTTCATATCGCCTCCGT
The DNA here is from genome assembly GCA_039922815.1 of Granulicella sp. GTDB lineage: Bacteria > Acidobacteriota > Terriglobia > Terriglobales > Acidobacteriaceae > Edaphobacter. The sequence continues at coordinate 1,266 of JBDTDX010000109.1, read as the reverse complement.
GCTGTAGCGTATCAGCAACGAGTAGCAAGGATAGATGGCATCGGTGGAGATTCAAAGAAAAGAATGAAACAGTCAGGATTGCAGGCGTGATAGGCTTGCAGGTCGCACAGGCGAGGTAAGACACGTGGCTACGCAACATTCTCTGGAATCGAAGATCGACGTAACGGCGGCGCGGCTTAAAGCGAATCATGCTGCATTGCTTGTGTTGCTTGGGGTAATGAAAAAAGAGCAGGACGTGATTCGCCTGGGGGGCGGACCCAAGGCAGCAGAGACGCAGCGTGCGAAGGGACGGCTGACGGTTCGCGAGCGACTCAAATTGCTGCTGGACGAAGGTACCGGGTTCCTCGAGCTAGGACTGTATGCGGCTCATGGAATGTATAAGGAGTGGGGAGGCGCTCCGGCCGCGGGCGTAGTGACGGGGCTGGGAAGAGTCCATGGGCGGTTGTGCATGATCGTCGCAAACGATGCAACGGTGAAGGCTGGCGCATTCTTTCCAGCGACGGCAAAAAAAGTGCTGCGAGCGCAGACAATCGCGATGGAAAATCGTATCCCTACGCTGTACCTGGTGGATTCGGCAGGGGTGTTCCTCCCTTTGCAGGACGAGGTGTTTCCGGACACGGATGACTTCGGCAGAGTCTTTCGGAATAATGCGGTGATGAGTTCGCTGGGAATTCCGCAGATCACAGCGATCATGGGGATGTGTGTTGCAGGCGGGGCGTATCTGCCGGTGATGACGGACACGGTGCTTATGACAGAGGGTTCAGGACTATTTCTGGCGGGACCGGCGCTGGTACAGGCGGCGATCGGGCAAAAAACCTCCGCCGAAGAACTCGGCGGCGCCGCTATGCATGCAGAGATCTCGGGTACAGTGGATTTTAAAGAGAAAGACGATCAATCGTGCCTACTGCGGTTACGCTCTTTGGTGGACAAGCTCGGTGCGCCGAAGAAAGCTCCTTTTTCGGTTACAGGTTATAACGTGACTGCAGATGCGCCTAAATTTGCAGCTGAGGAGATGTACGGATTAATCGATTCAACGCCCGGCGCGAGTAACACCTATGACATGCGGGAGGTCATTGCACGTATTGCCGACCGAAGTGAGTTTGACGAATATAAAGCTGATTTTGGACGGACGCTTCTGTGTGGGTATGCACGCATAGGCGGGCGGGCCGTGGGAATTGTCGCGAACCAGAAGACGAATCAGCAGCAAACCGTCGCAACTGGGCCGCAGGCAGGAACCAGGCGCACGGAGTTCGGCGGTGTGATTTA
>JBDTDX010000108.1:0-2802 GCA_039922815.1 Granulicella sp. | reverse complement strand
CACCTGTCCTCTTCTTAGACGTAGATCACGAGCACCAGCACACTCCAAAAATAACTCGCGCCAGCCGTCAAATAGAGGATAATTGCGCGTACCCGAAATCCAGATCTTTCAAAAGACATGCTCCCCTCATGCGATGGCGAATCAGCCACGCAACGCGGAGCGATGGAGACAGGCATGAAGCACTCTAGGTTGAGCCATTCCTCGTTGCCCCGCATCTGCAAGCTTCTCGTGCTCCTCGCCGTTGCCGCCACGTGGACATTCACCGCCTCCGCCCAGGACGCGACCGCTCCCGCACCCCCCGATGCTTCTACCTCGACCACGACCACCACGACCACCGCTACTCCAGCAGCAACCCAGCCCCCCGCTGTGGCAAACTCAGCACCGCCCTCCGCCACCACGCTCGCCACCACCTCCGGCACCCGCGTCGGCTCCCGCATGCTTTTCATGATGATCGGCATCGCCGTTACTTTTTTGCTGTACTACCTGTTCTCTGGCCTGCATCCGTTCCTGCTCATCCTCGGCCAGGACAACCGCTACAGCAACTCGAAGTTCCAGGTGGCGATGTGGTTTTTCGTCATGATCGCCTCCTATGTCGCCACCTTCGCCAGCCGCCTCCACACCGGCTGGGTCGGGGGCATCAACATCCCCGAGAACCTGCTCATTCTCAGCGGCATGAGCGCCTTCACCTACGGCGCAGCCAAGGGCATCACCATGGGCAAGATCAACGAGGCCAAGGCCCAGGGCAACGACAATCCCAAGAACGTCAACCTCGACACCGACCCCTCCCTCCTCCACGATCTCACCCACTCCGACATCCCCCACACCGTCGTCGACCCCAACCAGGCCGGACCCACCTCGACCACCACCTCCACCACCACGCCCTTCGTTGCCGTGCAGCAGGACTCCCTCACCGTCGGCCAGGTCACCGTCGATAAGACCGTCCTCGACGCCTCGCCGCAGCGCCGCAAACGCATCGCCCTGCCCAACCTCGACCTCGGCGACGTCCAGATGCTCATCGTCTCCCTGCTGGCCGTCGGCACCTACGTCATCTCGGTCTTCTACTTCCTCGGCGGCGCAGACATCGGCAAGGCCGTCACCACCCTGCCCAACGTCGACAACTCCATCCTCACCATCTTCGGCCTCGGCCACGGCGCCTATCTCACCAAGAAGGCCGTCGGTACCGTCGGCCAGTCCTGACGATCGTCTGACGAATCGAGATTTTGCTTGTCTTGAAGGGGCTGGGCTTCAGCCCAGCCGTTAGGGTTGCAAAGAATCCGGGCTTCAGCCCCTGAGGGACTGGATCTCCATCGCACTCCACTCCCTCTAAAGAATTCGTCAGACACTGCCTAACCCGCAGCAGCCATCTCCGCCTCAAGCCGCGCGCGCAGCTCCGGCTCCAGATTGCCCCCACTCAGCACCACAGCCACCGTTCGCACCTTTGGCAACTCGTTCGCATGAAATAAAGCAGCCGCCAGCGTCACCGCGCCACTCGGCTCCGCCACCAGATCCGTCGCCGCCAGCATCAACCGCATCGCGGCAAAGATCTCCTCTTCGCTCACCGCAACAATCCCATCCACAAACTTCAGCACATGCTCAAAGTTCAACTCCCCCAGGCTCTGCGTCCGCAGCCCATCGCCAATCGTGAGCGAGGTCTTCGCCGCCGGCCACTCCACCAACACCTTCGCGTAGAAGCTCTCCTTCGCGTCCGCTGCCAGCTCCGGCTCCGCCCCCCAAACCTGCGTAGCACCAGAACTCAACTTAACCGCCGCCGCGACCCCGCTCAGCAAACCGCCGCCACTCACCGGCGCGAGCACCAGCTCCACCTCCGGCAGCTGCTCCACAATCTCCAGCCCACACGTCGCCTGCCCCGCAATAATCTGCGGATGGTCATACGGCGGAATGATCGTGTACCCAAACTCCGCCGCCAGCTCCTCCGCTTTCTCCCGTCGCTCCGACGACGCCGGCCCCACCATCACAATCTCCGCGCCCAGCGCCCGCGTCGCCGCCTTCTTCCCCTCAGGAGCGTTATCCGGCATCACGATCACCGCCTTCGCCCCCAGCGCCCGCGCCGCAAACGCCACTCCCTGCGCATGGTTCCCGCTCGAGTATGTAATCACCCCGCGCCCCAGCGCCTCCGCCCCCAACTGCGCCACCATGTTGTAAGCCCCCCGCAACTTGAAGCTCCCAATCGGCTGCTCGCTCTCCGCCTTGATGTACAGCTCGAACGCCGGTGCCGCAATCCCCACCACCTGCAAAGCCGCCCGCAGCCGCTCCGCATCCACCTTATAAAGCCCCGTCCGCACCGCCGCGCCCGCAATCCGTTGCTGCGCCGCGCGTATCTCCTCCAGTGTTACAAACGCACTCATGCACCCTCCAGGTCTCTTTCGAGAATTCTAAGCGCAAGAGTCAAATGAAAAAATCTCACTATTCCCGAAACGAAACGCGTACCCGCCACACTATCGGTGCAAGAAGACTCAAAAAACCACGAGGTCTCACCGATCCTATGCGAACCCCTACGAACTATCCTGCAAGCTCAACCGCGCCCCAATGGGACGAAGACGACCTCCTGAACCGCCTCGCGCGAAGCCTGGACTTCGCAGAACAAGCCGTCCGCCAGCTCACGCAAAACTGCTGCGACCAGCTTGACCAGCCCTCGGCCCTCTGCCCCGACAAGCTCGTCTCCGAGACCGCACTCCTCCTCCTCGCAGCCTCGAACGTCTCCACCTACGCCGCCATCGGTCCGCGCATTCTTCGCGTCGCCAGCCTGCTCACGCCGCACGCGCACAGCCAGCGCATCCTCCG
>JBDTDX010000107.1:0-16519 GCA_039922815.1 Granulicella sp. | reverse complement strand
GCTCCTCACTGCGCGGATTATCGCTCGTCAGCACCACCAGGTCGCTACCCTCGCCCGCTACCCGCCCCATCTTTGCTCTCTTCGTCCGGTCGCGATCCCCACCACAGCCAAACACGGTAATCACTCGCCCGCCGCGCTCCGCCACCAGCTCCCGCGCCAGCACAATCAGGTTCCGCAACGCATCGTCGGTATGCGCATAATCCACAACCACGGTCACATCATTCGTCGAAGGCACCACCTGGAAGCGCCCCGGCACCTGCGCCCCAGCCGCCGCGCCCATCGCGATCTGTTCGATCGCCAACCCTCGCGCATACGCCGCCGCACTCGCTGCCAGCAGGTTGTAAACATTCACGCGCCCTGTCAACGGCGACCGGATCTCTATGTTGTCCTCGGGCGTTGCCATTCTAAAAATCGTCTCTCCCGACCGCATTTGAATCTGCTCCGCGCGAAAGTCGCAGTGTTGCTCCATCCCATACCCGAATATCTGCGAGCCTTGAGCCACGCGCACCAGACGGTCACTCGAAGCATCGTCCAGATTAATCACCGCGACCCGGGGAACTGCCGTCCCCACCCCTTGAAACAGCCGCGCCTTTGCCGCGAAATAGTTTTCCATCGTCCCGTGATAGTCCAGGTGGTCCTGTGTGAGATTCGTAAAAATCGCCACATCCACCGGCAGTCCCCACACACGATCCTGCGCCAGCGCATGCGATGACATTTCCATCACCACCTCCGTCGCCCCCGCGCTTACACCGTCTGCAAACAGCTCCAGCAAATCTCGACTCTCCGGCGTCGTATGCGGAGACACCCGCACTTCGCTGCCAATGTGGTATTCAATCGTCCCCACCAGTACGCAGGTCCGACCACTGTTCTTCAGCATCGATTCCAAAAGATAGGAGGTCGTCGTCTTCCCATTCGTTCCTGTCACCGCACTCAGCACCAACTTTTTCTCCGGATGCCCAAAGACATTTGCAGCAACCACAGCCAGCGCGCGTCGCCCATTCTCGGCAAGAAAGAAAGGCACGTCGGCCTTTGCAGAAAATTCATTCCGCGCGCTCGGCGAGTCGCTCACAATAGCCCGCGCACCTCGCTCCACGGCAGCGCGGATATACCGGTTGCCATCCGTCGTATCGCCACGCATCGCAACAAATACGTCCCCCGGCTGAACCTTCCGCGAGTCATACTGCACCCCGGTAATCTCAACCGTGGCGCCCGTATCCTTGGCCGATGCGATGCCTCGTAATACCTCGTCGATCAACATAGTCGGATTCTACTTGCCTCTGCAGGCGAGAAGCCGCCAGCGCTGTTGCTGCATCCCTCAACGACTAAAGCGGACGACCACCTCAGACCCTGCTGGCACCATCGTTCCTGCCGCCGGCGTCTGCTCCAGCGCCAGCCCGCTGCCAAGTGGCTGTACGCTCAGTCTTGCGGCAGCCGCCTTCACCACCGCAGACCGCAATCCCGACCCCACAAACGAAGGCACCGCAACCTGTTGCCCTCCATCCACGACAAGACCGCCGCTATCCGTTCTCTTCGTACGCGGCGGATCCGCAGGAACCATGTTCGTATGCCCATCGTTCAAAATCGAGTTCGACCCGCCCCCCGAATGAAACGCCTCCAACACCTTCTCAGGAAGTAATTTGAAGCTGCTGGCAGGCTTACCCAAAATGGCATCACTTGGCTTGGCGGTTGAAACGACAAGCGTTTTCGCCTGTGTCGCGGCTCGCAGCGGGTCGTCCGCAGGAAGGCTCTCTACATCCGCCAGCATCGCGCCAGCATCCGCACCATTATCCCTGGGTGCATCCTCGTCGCTGTCGCTCTTCGTCGCGACCAATAGTTGCTTCGTTGCCTGCAACGGTTGATCGTGCGGTACGCCGAGATACTCCAATACCTGCTGCGCTACCGCTGCGAATACCGGCGCGCTCGTCTCCGCGCCGTAACGCGATCCAACGGTAGGATTGTCGATCACCACGGTCACCGAGATCGCCGGGTTGCTCACTGGCGCGAACCCAGCGAAGCTGGCCACCAGATTCGTGTGCGAGTACGTGTGGGTCACCGGATCAATCTTCTGCGCTGTCCCCGTTTTCCCAGCAGCACTATAGCCGTTCAGATGCGCAAGTTTGCCCGTGCCCTCGACAACGATGCCCTGCATCATCATCCGCATCTTCGCCGACGTCATCTCCGAGATCACGCGGTGTGCCCCGTCCGGCAGCTTGTCTGGCAGCTGATTGGTGGGCCGGAACGCCATCGGCTTCAAACGAGGATCGCCCTTCATTTCATCCACGCTCTGCAGCAGAATGTGGGGCGGCATATATACTCCGCCATTAGCAATCGTGCTTACCATCGTTACAAGTTGCACGGGCGTCACAGCTACCTCCTGCCCGATTGCCATCGACAGGATGCTGGTTGATCCCCACTTTTTAGGAGCGCGCAGCAGTCCACGCGTCTCGCTCGGCAGCTCAATCCCCGAACGATCGCCAAACCCGAAACTACGCATGTAGTCGTAGAACTTCTGGCTGCCAAGTTTCAGCGCCATCTTCGCCGCGCCGACATCGCTCGAATGCTCGAGCGCATACTGCACCGTCACCTTTCCAAAGTGATCGGATCGGTCATCATGCAACGTCCTGCCAAACATGGTCATCGCGCCATTCTGGCAGTCGACAATATCTGTCGGCTGTACTCCAGCTCCATCAAGCGCCGCCGAATACGTTACCAGCTTGAACGTCGACCCTGGCTCATACACATCGCTCACCGCGAGATTGCTCAACACGCTCGCGTCCATATGCCTCTGATCGTTCGGATTGAAGCGCGGCGAAATTGCCAGCGCCAGTATCTGTCCCGTATGCGGGTCCTGCACCACGACCGTGCCGTGGTGAGCTTTCATCTTCGCCATCTGCGCATCGAGAGCGCGCTCTGCCATGAATTGGATATTCGCGTCAATCGAAAGCACCAGGTTTTCCCCCGGCAGCGGCTGCGTCTCCACGCTCCCCATCACATGGCGCTTCGCATCGAGCGCCGTCAGCATATGCCCCGGCACACCATGCAATTCGTCGTCGAACTCGCGCTCCAGCCCGCCCAGGCCGGTATCATCCGTCCCTACATAGCCAAGCACCTGCGCCGCCAGGCCGTCGTTCGGATAGTTCCGCTTGAACTCCTTCTGAAAATACACGCCCTTCAAGTTCAACTCGCGGACACGATTCACCGTCTCCGCATCCTGCTTGCGAGCGACCCACGCAAACCCGCGCGACGCATTGAACCGGGCCAGCATCTGCCGCTTCGAAGTAAAGTTGTCCGCCGGGTCCGCATGAACGATCTGCGCCAGCAGCCCCGCCGTCATCTCTTTATTCTCACCAAGCTCCGACGGCACCGCGTAGATGCTGTCGACCGACACCGTCATCGCCAACTCGCGCAGATTACGGTCGTACAGCACCCCACGGCGCGGCGCTACCTCAAAGCCGCTCTGCTGCTGCAAGGCTGCGGAATGCATAAAATGTCTGTGCTCGATCACCTGCAGCCAAACCAGCCGCAGTCCAATCACTCCAGCCCAGAACACGAAAAAAAGCGCCACATAGGCGAAGCGGATCCTCCGTATCGGAGCGGTCAACGTCTGCCTTGGTGGCGCCTGCTTCATTGGAATCCCTGCTATATCTGTCTGCCGCCGTTGTATCGAAAAAGAGTTCTAGTTCGCGCTCAGCGTAGAGGCTGGCGCCGATTCCTGCGCCAACACCGCACCATTCGCGTCGCTGCCGTCAGGCCGTACCACCTGACCTGGCTGAGGCGAGTCAAGTCCCATCTGCTTCGCCATGCGATCGATGCGGCTCGGCTCAGTCAGCTGTGCTTCACTCAGGCGCAACTCACGGTTCTGCTCGCGCAACTGCTCCACCTGCACCTTCTGCGACTCGACGTGATAACCAACCTCGATCGCTGCAAAGTGCTGCCAGACATACACCATCACCAGCATAAACAACACGCTCATCGCCATCGTGAAGCTGCGCATCTCGCGCTGCCGCTCCGGGTCGTTCGCCTTCACAATCCGGCTGTTGTCGATGTGTTTGGCAAAGAAAACTTCAAGCGCGGGACCGCGGCGCGACTTGCGCTGCTCCTCGTACAGGCGGTGGTTCCGCTCCGCCAGCGTCTCCGTGCGGCTCCGCGCACTCGCGGTCGACCGGCCCGCCATCACTCCCGTCGCTATCGCCATTGTCGCCATCGTTCGCTCCTCTTGCCCGTCGTCCCGGGCCGTTCAAAACTTTGCTACCCCTCAACATTCGACCGGGCCGGGGTCGCTATGGGAGGAAGGGAATTTGTCTTGCTGAGTTGTCTTTCGCCTGAAAGCACGGTAGGACAACCCCGACCCGACCACTTGTGGTACCAAACTCGTTACAAATTTCTAAAGCTTCTCAACGGCTCGCATCTTGGCACTGCGCGATCGCGGATTTCGCATCGCTTCCTGCTCCTCTGCGATCACCGGCTTCTTCGTCAGCACCTCAAACACTTTGTTCCGGTGCGCCTCACGGAACGAATCCTTGACCAACCGGTCTTCCAGAGAATGAAAGCTGATCAACACCAGCCTTCCTCCCGGCTTCAGCAAAGACGGCGCGCTTTTGAGCAGCGACTCAATCTCGCCCAACTCGTTATTCACTCGAATCCGAAGCGCCTGAAAGGTCTTCGTCGCCGGATGAATCTTGTCCCCTTTCATTGATGGGGCCGCGGCCGATATCACTCGAGCTAACTCCGCTGTCGTCGATATCGGCCGGGCCCGCACAATGGCTCTGGCGATTCTCCGCGATCTCCTTTCGTCTCCAAATTCGTAAATCAGGTCGGCGAGCTCGTTTTCGTCTTCCTGATTTACCACTTGCTCGGCCGTCTCTCCACTGCGCGTATCCATCCGCATATCAAGTGGACCTTCGTGCCGAAAACTAAATCCTCTGTGCGCCTCGTCCAGTTGCAGGCTGCTTACTCCAAAGTCCGCCAGCAACCCATCCAGGCTGCCCGGCTTAATCTCGCTGGCCGCCTCAGAAAACGCCTTGGGGACATACACCACCTCTGGCATCGCCTCACCCAGCTCCACTCGAACCTCGTCGAGCTTCGCCTTCGCCAGCTCCATCGCCTGCGGGTCGCGGTCGAAGCAGATCAGCTTGCCCGTCGCTCCCAGCCTCCTCGCAATCGCCGAGGAGTGCCCCGCCAGACCCAAAGTCGCGTCAACCACCACGCCGCCCGGCCGCGCATTCAAATACTCCAATGCTTCTTCTAAAAGAACCGGCGTGTGTTGCGTCTTCTGCACCACTCGCTCTCCCTGGGGAGTAAACCTTGCCTCGCTATGACCCGACTCCTCCAACTACAATCCAAACTCTGACAACGCCATCTGTTCCGCTTCCGTCAGGGGAGCCAACTCCGCCTTGAAGCCTTCGTGGTTGGCAACTTCGAGATACGTCAACATCCCGAACACCACCACTTCACCCGTCACCTTTGCCGCATCGCGCAACAGGGAATGAATCAGAAGCCGTCCCTGGTCGTCCATGCTTGCCGACTGCCCCCAGTAGCTACGCAGCTCCAGAAGCCGCTTCCGGAGAGGGTTCATCGAAGGAATCGCCATGATCTTGGCCTCAACCTTCTCCCACTCCTCCAGCGGATATAGCTCAGCCCGCTTCCCATCCATGCTCGTAATGTAAAAATCCTTCGATCCGTAGGTCTCATCCACACGACGCTTGTAAGCAGCCGGCAGCTTCAGCCGACCCTTCTCGTCCACGCGCGTCGGATGATTTCCACGAAACATTGCTTACCTCGGTACCAGGTCTCTTCAGTGCCTCTTCAAATTGCCGATTCGTCGTACACTTCAGCCAGTTCTTAGTAAGTTTAGTCCGCTTCACTCCACTTTGGACCACTGCTGAAATCAAGACTGCCTGAGCGCCTCTCCCCTGTAAAGAAAAAAATAGGGGGAGAATTGCACCATTCCTGAAATGGAATGTGGAAATCTCTGCGGTTAGCTCAACATCATCCCCATGCCACTACCGATGGTGTTTACTGTTCAGAGTCCTACTACTTGTCCGCAACCGGCATGTTCTGCTAAAGCAAACAAAAAGCGAAAGCATCCATATTTCGTATTACGCAGACCTAACAGCAGTATGCTTTTTCCGCCGTAATAACCAGACCAGATAGGCAAGCACAGCCAAATTAATGAGGAGCAGTCCTAGTCGAAACCAATCCGGCCGTCGAACCAGTTCATAAAGCTCCCACGGCAGAAACGAAATCGTCAGAATCAGGGTCAGATATTCCGCCCACACCTTTTCGCGAATCAGCCCGATCCCCTCCGTTAGCGCCACACCCGAGTACGCGAAGGTCGCAAACCCTATCTGGCGCAATCGATGGGCGTCGATCAGATCCACCTTATCCATCACCAGTGCAACGAACCGGCTCTCCGGGTCGAACTTCAACGCCGTTGCCAGGCGAAGCACACCGTCCCCAAGATCCTTATGCAGAAAATGCAGCGCACCCATACCAATACAAAAAAAGAAAATCGACTTCCCCAGCTTGAACAAGCCTATCAACAGGAGACCGCGATCCCTTGTTTCATGGATTTTTGGCCGATCGGAATTCGTTGCGTGCTTCCGAGTAGCTACTGCCCCTGGTTCCGCCCTTACGACCTCATGCTCGCCATTCATTCCATCCCAGTTGACGAGGAAGAGAAGCAATTGTCAATGCAGACCATCCGCTCGCGATCGGACCAGTCCCGAAATGTTTCCCGCAGCTTTTGTGACCTAACCAACGCTTCGACCTGATTTGGTTGCCCTGCAAACGTCGCATCTCTCTTTCGCCAGAAACGAGAATTTCCCGGCATCTCAAAAAGCAAGTGCAATCCAAGCGAGTACCCGTGAGCGTAAGTGAATTGTGAACCCTTACGGGACAGAGTTTCGAAGAACAGAAGTAACCACGACACATGAAAAACACAGGAAAAAGGATACCCAACATGCAGAAGACCCTCATCGCATCCGTAGCCGCAGCAGCCCTCGCCCTCACAACCTTCAGCGCATTCGCCCAGAAGAATCCGATGGTAGGCGGAGCCGCCATGTATCCCAATAAGACCGTGGTCGCCAATGCTTCCACCGCCCCCAACCTCACCACCCTCGTCGCCGCAGTCAAGGCAGCCGGTCTCGTCGAGACCCTCAGCGGCCCCGGTCCTTTCACGGTCTTCGCGCCCACCAACGACGCCTTCGCCAAGCTCCCCGCGGGCACGGTCGATAACCTCGTCAAGCCCGAGAACAAGGAAACCCTCACCAAGATCCTCACCTACCATGTCGTCGCTGGAAAGATCACCTCCAAAGACCTCATGAAGATGATCAAGAAGGGTAACGGCAAGGCAACCCTGAAGACCGTCGAGGGAGAAGATCTCACTGCTTCCATGATGGGCAATCAGATCATGCTCACCGATGCCAAGGGCGGCATGTCCACCATCACCACTGCGGACGTCATCCAGTCCAATGGTGTGGCCCACGTCATCGACACCGTACTCATGCCGTAATTGCTCCACTCTCTCAAACGCAGTGTTCGCAAAGGCGCTTCTTCGGAAGCGCCTTTGTACGGTTATTTATTCCGTATCCTTCCACCACGCATCCAACGACCAGCGAATGCGCCACCACTTCCAATCCGAGCAATGGCTACCCTATCCCGTCGAAGAGGTCTTCCGCTTCTTCGCCGATCCAGACAATCTTCCGAAGCTCATGCCCGAATGGCAAAAGACTCGCATCGAAAGCGCAGCCCTCGTCACATCCGGCAATAGTCCGACGGCCCAGGCCGGCAGCAGACTCACCCTCAGCTTCCGCCCTGTCCCACTATCTCCCCTTCGCATTTCGTGGGACGCCGAAATCGATCAGTTTGTCCTCAATAATTACTTCTGCGATACCCAGATACGCGGCCCCTTCGCGTTCTGGCATCACTGCCACCGCGTCGTGCGTGAGATCCGTCACGACCTTCAGGGTCACTCTCTCGACGGAACTCTTCTTAGAGATGAATTGGAATACGAGCTACCCTTCGGCTTAGTCGGAGAACTCGCCCACGGCATCGCCATCCGCAGCCAGATACAAAGCATCTTCCGTTATCGGCACCAACGTACCGAAGAGCTGATGAATAGCCGGTCTTAGCGCAGAGCCAACTTTCGGTCAGCCAGCGTCGACAAATAGGGCCGTGCCTTTTCAAGCGCCGCTTCCGCCGTCAGACCATACTTCTCGCGCAGCGCCTCAGCCTTGCCATGCTCGATGAACTCATCCGGCCAGCCGATCCGCACTATCGGCACCTCGAGCTTCAACTCGTTCACCGCTTCGAGCACCGCTGATCCGAACCCACCCGCCAGCACGTGATCCTCAAGCGTTATGATCAGTCCGCATCGCTTCCCGAAATCTGCGACGCACTCCCGATCAACCGGCTTGGCAAATCGGGGATTGATCACCGCCGCCGCCAGCCCTTCGCGCTCCAGCATCGCAGCCAGTCGCACCGCTTCGGGCAGCATCGCGCCCAGCCCAAAGATCGAGACCTCGGCATGCTCCGGGTCGGCAATCACCTCGGCCTTACCGATCTCGATCGCCACCGGCTGCGCCTTCACCGGCGTTCCTGGCCCCGTTCCACGCGGATAGCGAATCGCGGACGGCCCCTCATGCAGCAGTGCGGTGTACATCATGTCCGCAAGCTCGTCCTCATCCTTAGGCACCATGTGGATCAGGTTCGGCACGCTTCGCAGATAGCTGATGTCGAACAGCCCATGATGCGTCGGCCCATCGTCGCCACTCAGTCCGCCACGGTCCAGGCAGAACACCACCGGCAGATTTTGCAGACAGACATCATGCACGACCTGGTCGAACGCCCGCTGCAAAAATGTCGAGTAGATCGCGCAGAACGGTCTGTACCCCTTCGTCGCCATTCCCGCCGCAAAGATCACTGCATGTTCTTCTGCAATGCCCACATCGAAATATCGTTTCGGATGCACCGGTCGAAACAGATCGAGCGCAGTGCCATTCGGCATCGCAGCCGTAATCGCTACCACTTTATCGTTCGCCGTCGCGAGCTTGGTCAACGTCTCGGCAAAGATCTCCGAATACGTCTTCTGCCCTGCTGGCTTCGTCTCGCCCGTCTCGGCGTTATACGGGCCCAGCCCGTGAAACTTCTTCTGCATCGTCGTCGCAGGCTCGAATCCCTTACCCTTTTGCGTGATCGCATGCAGCACGACTGGCTTGTTCTGCGCCTTCAAAAATTTGAAGGTCTCGATCAGCAGTGGCAGATTATGCCCATCGAGCGGCCCAAAGTAGCTCAGCCCAAACTCCTCGAACAACATGCCCGGCCCGATCAGCCCCTTCGCGGCTTCTTCAGCCTTGCGTGCAACGTGCCGCACCGTCTTGCCGCCAAACCGTTCCAGCAGCCCCGCCGCACGGTCATGCAGGCTCGACACCGTCGGGTTCGTCACAATCTTGTGGAAGTACTCTGCAATCGCGCCGACGTTTTTATCGATCGACCACGCATTATCGTTCAACACAATAATCAGCCGCTTCGTCTGCGCCGCAATATTATTCAACGCCTCAAACGAGATCCCGTTCGTGAATGCCGCATCCCCGGCCAGCGCAACAATATGCTCCTTGCCGCCGGACATATCCCGCGCCACCGCCATCCCCAGCGCCGCGCTCAAAGCTGTGCCGGCATGGCCCGCGCCATAGCTGTCGTGCTCGCTCTCGGTTCGCAGCATAAAGCCGTTCAGCCCGCCCGGCTGCCGGATCGTATGAAACTGACTCTCCCGCCCTGTCAGCAATTTATGCACATACGCCTGGTGGCTCACATCGAAGACAAAGCTGTCCTGGGGCGTGTCGAACACATAGTGCATCGCTATCGTCAGTTCCACGACGCCAAGGTTTGGCCCGATATGGCCGCCGGTCTTCGACACACTCACAATCAAACGTTCGCGAATCTCTGCCGCCAGGCCTTCGAGCTCACTTATCGAGAGCTTCTTTAAATCCGCCGGCGAATGGATCGCTTCAAGAAATTTACTCATCCCAGGCCTGTCTCATACACCAGCTCCAAAAAGCCGTCCTTACTATGATACTTCCGCAGCCCAACCCGCCGTCACAATAATGTAGCGAGAGCTTTCTCCCCACCATATTCCGGATCTCCGCCTGTCACCGTCCCACAGGAGAATTCGCCGCAAGATACGGTCGCAGCACACTCCACGGCACCGTCACATCCGGCGCAGGAAATGCCCGTGGAGACACCGAATACTCCGGAAAGCTGATCGTTAGCCCACCCGACTCAAACGTCCAGTCACGCGGTGATCCCGTTACAGCCACCAATTCCTTCGCCGTCGGTCCCTTGATGAGCAGCCCCCTGGCCCCAAGCTTCTGCTGCAGATTAGTCCAGCATCGCTCCGACAGCGCCTTCTTCCAGTCACTCCCATCCTGAAACACATCCCCCGGCTGCATCTCCCGCCGCGCCGTTCGCAGCCAGTGAATATGTTTCCACGAGCTGTTCGGATGCGCCGCTCCATGCCCCATCGAATCATCCTGCAAATACACCGAGATCAGCGCCGGCGTCAGTTGCTCCACCGCCGTGAAGATGCTCTCATCCGCACCCTCCACCAGCGCCGGAGTCCAGGGTCCATCCTTGCCGTCGAACATCTCTCGCGCCCACAGCGCCATCGCCGCGTTCCACGCCACCCACTCCGGATCGTGCGAATCCGCCTGCACCCATCGAGCCGTCACCGTGCCAAACCCTGGAAACTCCGCAGTCGCACCCGCACTCACTGCATCCTTCACTGGAGCCGCCAGATAAACCGCCCTGCTATAGAACAGCACGCTCCCACGCCGCGTCGTCATCTTCTGGAGCTCTTCGGCACGCGCCCGATACGGTCCTTCCAGGCACGCTGCCAGCTTCTGCGGATCTCCCGGCTTCGCCGCGTCGCAGACGATTCCCAGCCATCGCAGCCACAGCCTCTGATCGTCGCGCATCAACGAGCCAGCAGCCTCCGAAACCCCTCGCAGCTCCTGAAAATACGCCGCCGACATCTGCTCATCCAGCTTTCCCAGCGTAGCGTCCGCACAGATTGCTTTCTCCCGCGGCAGCACCGCCTTCCGGCAGTCGAAACTCGCCCCATATGCCACGATTGCCTGCATTACCACAGCGAC
This sequence comes from Granulicella sp., assembly GCA_039922815.1. GTDB lineage: Bacteria > Acidobacteriota > Terriglobia > Terriglobales > Acidobacteriaceae > Edaphobacter. The sequence continues at coordinate 5,369 of JBDTDX010000107.1, read as the reverse complement.
CATCAACATCCAGCCCAGTTTCATCAACACTCTCCTCGACACCACAAATCTTGCGCATCCTCAAGCTGAAGCGGTGGTCCCTCCGCACGAAACTCGCCATCGCAAGAGTAAACTGACCCCACGAGGCTTCAGTGCATGTTTCTGGACATTGCCAAACCCGTCGCGCTCCTCATGTGCATCCTCTCGCTCTTTGCCGCCTTCCGCGCCGCGTTCCTCATCCCGGCCAGCGAACTCAACATTCGCATCCACGATGGCTTCGCCCTCCTCCTGCTCTCTGCCGGTGTCTCCATCCTCGGGGGTCTCCTCTTCCGTGAATCGGCCGCCATCGAGCACGACCCTGTCTCCCTCGGCAGCACGCTCCCCATACAAATCTTCTGCTGGGCAGCGACGATCATCCTCGTCCTCTTCGCCGTCTCCTGGTACCTCGAAACCTATTTCCTCCCCTACGCCGGCGCTCACTAGGCTGGCGAACCGAGATTTTGATTGTCTTGAGCGGGTCGGGCTTGCAATGGATCCTGGTTTCAGCCCCTCAGGGAATGGATCTCCATCGAACTCTGCTCCTCCTCAGGAAATATCCTTGACGAACTCCTTGTAACATCGGAGATGAAGTGAGAGGTGTATGAGCGAAGGCCGTTGGGTTCTTTTGATTGCGAGTGAGGTGGGTGGCACGGATTCGGTTTCGGATCGCGCCATGGAGCGACTGGTCGATGCGATTGGCGAAGAGGGGTACGAGGTCGTTCGAACTTCGACGCCCGAGGATGGGCTGTCGCTGGTCACCTCTGATCCATCGTATAGCGCAATTCTGCTGGACTGGGACCTCGAAGGGGAGAACCAGTTCGCCGAGGGCGCGGCGTTGGAGATTCTGCGTGCTGTACGCCGTCGCAACAAAAAGATTCCGATCTTCCTTATCGCCGACCGCACGCTGGTCAGCGAACTTCCACTCGAAGTGGTCCAACAGGTGCATGAATATATTCATCTGTTCGGCGACACGCCTGCCTTCATTGCGAACCGCGTTGATTTTGCGGTGGAACGCTATCACGCGCAGCTACTGCCGCCCTATTTCCGCGAGCTGAAGAAGTACAACGATCAGGGTGCTTACTCGTGGGACGCGCCAGGGCACATGGGCGGCGTCGCCTTCCTCAAGCATCCGATCGGCATGGAGTTTCACAAGTTCTTCGGCGAAAATATCATGCGTTCGGACCTTGGCATTTCGACCGCGCCACTAGGCTCGTGGCTCGACCATATTGGGCCTCCGGGGGAATCGGAGCGCAATGCCGCGCGCATCTTCGGGGCGGACTGGACGTTCTATGTGCTGGGTGGATCGTCTACCTCGAACCAGATTGTCGGGCATGGCCTGATTGCACAGGACGACATTGTGCTTGCCGACGCCAACTGTCACAAGTCCATCTGCCACTCGCTCACGGTGACCGGTGCGCGGCCCGTCTATATGAAGCCGACACGCAATGGCTACGGGATGATTGGGCTGGTTCCGCTCAAGCGCTTCCATCCGGACTTCATCCAGGGCCTGATCGAGAAGAGCCCGCTGGCGGTGGGCGCTCGCTCGCAGGTCCCGACATATGCGGTGGTTACCAACTCTACTTATGATGGCCTTTGCTATGACGTGAACCGCGTGGTTACGGAGCTTTCGAAGTCTGTGCCGCGTATCCATTTCGACGAGGCCTGGTACGCGTACGCGAAGTTTCATGAGATCTACAAGGGCCGTTTCGCCATGGGCGTGCCGGACGATATGCCGGACCGACCGGCCATCTTCGCAGTGCAGTCTACGCACAAAATGCTGGCTGCGTTTTCGATGGGTTCGATGATCCATGTGAAGCTGAGCCCGCGTGCCGCTCTCGACTTCGATCAGTTCAATGAGTCTTTCATGATGCATGGGACGACCTCGCCTTTTTATCCTCTAATAGCCTCGCTCGACGTGGCCGCTGCGATGATGGACGAGCCGGCTGGTCCGACGTTGATGAGCGAGACGCTGCAGGATGCCATCAGCTTTCGCAAAGCAATGTCTTCGATTGCTCACCGTCTGCGTACTGCCGAGCAGGGTTGGTTCTTCCGTCTTTATCAGCCGGAGTATGTCTTCGATCCGCTGGATGGGAAGACTTATTTGCTGGAAGAGGCTGCCGATGGGCTGCTGACCAATCGCTCGAGCGCGTGGACGCTGAAGCCCGGCGAGGAGTGGCATGGTTTTCAGGACGAGGACATCGCTGACGACTACTGCATGCTCGACCCAACCAAGGTCACTATTCTGACGCCGGGCGTGAACGCGCAGGGAGCGGTGAGTGACTGGGGTATTCCTGCGGCGATCCTGACGGAGTTCCTGGATGGCCGGCGCGTTGAGATTGCGCGTACGGGCGACTATACCGTCCTCGTGCTTTTCTCTGTCGGAACCTCGAAGGGCAAGTGGGGCGCGTTGCTTGAAAATCTCTTTGAGTTCAAACGTCTTTATGACTCCGAGGCTCCGCTGGAAGAGGCGATGCCTGAGCTTGTGGCCAAGTATCCTGCGCGGTATCGCAACGTCTCGCTCAAGGAGCTCTCGGACGAGATGCATGCGGTGATGTGTCAGCTCAATCTTTCGGGATTGGTGAACGATTCCTGCGACGAGGATTTTGACCCCGTACTGACGCCTGCACAGACCTACCAGAAGCTGCTTCGCAATGAGACGGAGAAGATCCGGTTCCGCGATATGGCTGGGCGCATCGCCGCAGTGATGTTGGTCCCGTATCCTCCTGGCATCCCTATGTCGATGCCAGGCGAGCGGCTTGGCGGCCCGGAGAGTCCGGTCATCCGGCTGATTCTCGCAATGGAAGAGTTCAGCAAGCGCTTTCCGGGCTTTGAGCGGGAGGTGCATGGGATTGAGATGGACTCTGAAGGCAACTACTGGATGCGCAGTGTCATTGAAACGCCCAATGGCAAAAAGAAGAACGGCAATGGCAAAAATCGTCCACCGAGTTCCGCACCGCCGGTTACTAAGCGCAAGCCGACACCGGCACCGTCGTTGAGTGAACCGCCCCATGGTCCGAATACGGAGCGGTGAGGAAAATCGTTTGCTGGATGTGATCTAAAATCGCAGGGAAGCACGGGGCCAATTCTAAAGAGATGGTGTTCGTATGCGTCGCTCTGCTCTTCTCGTCGCTGTAGTCGTTCTTTCGACAGCGCTTGGCTGCGCGTCTCGTCAGGAGAGCCATACTCGTGTGGCTATCGGATCGCGCTACCTTGTTCGCGAGGCGGGATTCACGGCGCAGCAGACCAAGTTAGCGGCATCGCTTTGCTTCAAAGGAATGCCGCAAAAGACCTCCGAACAGCTTGGCCCTACCGAGTTTATCTTTCGGCAGGGATATGTTTTGGAGCACAGCTCGCTCGACAAAATTCCACTCTGGGTCTGCGAGCATGTCACGAAGGCGCAGCTTGGAACGGACACAGATCGTTCGGACCGTTTCAAGACCGATCCTAACCTGAAGGGTCCTCACTCGACTCCTGCGGACTACAACTCGTCCGGCTATGATCGCGGTCATCAAGCGCCAGCCGGAAATCAGGGAAAGAATCAGCAGCTCCAGGATCAGACGTTCTACATGTCCAACATAGCTCCGCAGCGGCCGAAGATGAATCGGAACGCGTGGAAGGCGCTCGAGACGCAGACGCGGCAGTGGGTTTCAACCTATTCCGAGGCGTGGGAGTTCACTGGCCCGATCTTTTACGATCCCAAGGAAGATAACCCAGCCACTGCCAACGGGACGGTGAGTTACGTGGCAATTGGAAGAGATGCCGTCAGTGTGCCGACGCATTTTTACAAGATTGTGATCGTGCGTGATGGAGCCAGCTGGAAATCGATTGCGTTTGTTTTCCCCAATGTTTCTACGTATAAAAGTCCTTACCACATTGAGCAATATCTGCAGTCCATCGCATGGATTGAAGCGCATACCGGTCTCAACTTCATGCCGGATCTAACCTCGCAGCAGAAGCTCAACCTCGAATCGCATGTTGCGACGATGTGGTAACCGATGAACAACGCCGATCTTCGCTATCGCCCTGTGCTGGCTGGAATCAGCATCGTGAATGCACGGATTGGGGAGCCGGGCACTCTCGGTTATATTGCGGCTGATGGCGATGGTGCTCTCTGGATCGTCAGCGCGTATCACGTCCTCTGCGGTGCTGCGCTTGAATCCTATATCGCCGACGAGGCAATCTATCAACCTGCTGCGGCTGCGCCTGAGAATCGCATTGCGGTCACGCGGGCTACTCGCGCCAACGCCGCTCTCGATTGCGCTGCCGCTCTGCTCGATCTCGGCATTACTACAGTGAGTTATCAGATTGGCATTGGGGCCTCCCCTGCTCCCATTGAGCCTGTTGTCGGCATGAGGGTCATCAAAGCCGGAGCGGTCAGTGGTATTACTGAGGGCATCGTGCAGTCGGTTGATGGCGACACGGTGAGGATTGCGGCGGACCCGGCATTTCCTGCCGACTATGTTCTCAGCGAGCCCGGGGATTCCGGGGCGCTCTGGGTTGAGCAGCAGAGTCGCGCGCCGGTGGCACTGCACCTTGGACGCTCTTCCTCTCGCCGTGCCGAAGGCCTTTCTTTCAGAGCTGTTCTTGCGGCTCTCCAACTGCAATCGATTGCGTAGAATTCAATCCGCAAGCCCTGCGCTGATAGAGTGAAAAGTAATGCGCTGGCACTGCCAGTGCGTTCCACACCGAAAGCGAGACGTATTCCTCCATGTTTGCGCCCGGCCACTTCCTTCTAGCTTCGACTCAGCGAGTTCACTTCATCGGCATCGGCGGCATCGGTATGAGCGGCATTGCCGAGATTCTGCTGACGATGGGCTATCCCGTCTCGGGATCCGACCTGCGCCGCTCGCCGGTAACGGATCGGCTGGAGAGTCTGGGCGCGCGCATCTTCGAAGGACACGCAGCGCTGAATGCATCTGCCAGCGATGTCGTCGTAACCAGTTCGGCGGTATCGCCTACGAATCCTGAGGTGCTGGAGGCGCGCGCACAAAAGATTCCAGTTATTCAGCGGGCGGAGATGCTGGCCGAGTTGATGCGCCTGAAGTACGGCATCGCGGTTGCCGGAATGCATGGGAAGACAACGACCACGTCCATGATTGCTGCGGTGCTTGCCGGTGGCGGGCTCGATCCTACCGTGGTTGTGGGTGGCCGGGTTAATGCTTTGGGGTCGAATGCACGTCTGGGCAACTCGCAGTATCTGGTTGCCGAGGCTGATGAGAGCGATCGCTCCTTCCTTAAGCTTTCCCCGATACTTGCCGTTATCACCAATCTTGATCGCGAGCACATGGACTGCTATCGGGATATGGACGATGTGGAAGCTGCTTTTGTCGAGTTCATGGATAAGGTGCCGT
>JBDTDX010000106.1:0-3030 GCA_039922815.1 Granulicella sp. | reverse complement strand
AAGGCCGAGGCTGAGTCGGCGACGGCAATGGCGCTTCATCCGTTCTCGCGGGAGCAGGTTCGCCTTCCATAGTCCGGTTAAAGTCTGGCTACAGCCTGCTACAGTCGGGCTGCGATTCTCCGGCTGGCTATGATTCTCCGGCTGGCTATGATTCAATAAAGAGAACGCTATGTCTCCTGTTGCCACCTTTGTTCCCCCGCCAATTGCTGCACGCAGACCACTCACGCTGAAGCGGCGATGGAAGAAGGTGACCCGCAAGGTGCGGGAGCTGACTTCCATTGGCTGGGCGCTGGCCTCGACCGGCCACCCGTACATGGCGCACATCATACCGATGCGGCGCTGCAATCTGGCCTGTACTTATTGCAATGAGTTTGATGCCGTCTCGGACCCGGTTCCGATTGACGAGATGCTGCGGCGCATCGACCATCTGGGGCGTCTGGGCACAAGCGTAATTACGATCTCCGGCGGCGAACCGCTACTGCATCCCGATCTCGACCAGGTGATTGCGCGTATTCGCAAGACCGGCGCGATTGCGGGCATGATCACCAACGGCTACTTGTTGATGCCGGAGCGGATCGAGCGGCTGAATAAGGCGGGTCTCGATCACATGCAGATCTCGATCGACAATGTGATGCCGGACGATGTCTCGAAGAAAAGTTTGAAGGTGCTGGACGCAAAGCTGCTGATGCTGGCCGAACACGCCGAGTTCCATGTGAACATCAATTCGGTCGTTGGTGGAGGGGTTGCGAGTCCGAACGATGCACTGACGGTGAGCCAGCGCGCGTTGGCGCTGGGATTCAGCTCAACGATCGGGATCATCCACGATGGCTCCGGCCAGTTGAAGCCGTTAGGCGAGGCGGAACGCGCGGTCTGGGACAAGGTACGAAACCTGACGCGGCGAAGCTACTCGCGGTTCAATCACTTTCAGGAAGCGATTGCCAATGGCAAGCCGAACGATTGGCGTTGCCGTGCGGGTGCGCGCTACGTCTACATCTGCGAGTTTGGACTGGTTCACTATTGCTCGCAGCAGCGTGGTTATCCCGGCGTTCCCTTGGCGGGTTATACGACTGCCGATGTGAAGCGAGAGTTTCTCACGGAGAAATCCTGCGCTCCGAACTGCACGATCAGCTGTGTTCACCAGGTGAGCTATATCGATCACTGGCGCGCTCCGCAGACGAATGTGATTACGCCGAATCAGGGCGAACTGGTGCAGATCCGGTAGCTTGTCGCCTTACCGCACTCTAAGTTTAAACTTAATAAAAAAGGCCTTGGCTTCTGTCTGAGCGGGTCTCGTGTGGTTTGAGCGGTCCTGCGATTCGGATTTTTTTGGCGGGGTCACAACGAATTGGCGGCGGTTGTGGTCAAACGTCTGCAGGGGGCGGATGGTTAAGCGATGACGAAGAAGATGCTTAGGGTTGGGCGTTTGATACGGCTGGCAGTGCTGGCCAGCTTGATTGCGCCGGTGGTGCCGGGCTGGGCGCAGGCGGTGCCAGTAGAGAAGCCGCGGGCAACGAGCACGCCGTATGCGGGGAATCTAGCGATCTTCGAATCGCCGGGCCGGGACCAGCGGCTGCAGATCGAGCGGGTGATGGACCTGTTGAAGCTGACGCCGGGCAAGAGCGTGGCCGATATTGGCGCAGGATCGGGCTGGTTCACAGTGCGGGCGGCGCGGCGGGTAGGCGCGGCAGGGACAGTCTACGCGGAGGACATTAACCCGCAGGCGATTCAATACATCGAGAAGCGGGCGAAGACGGAGAAGCTTGCCAATGTGAAGACCGTGCAGGGCACGCCGGACAACACGAAGCTGCCACCAGCCAGCGTGGACGCGGTAATGCTGATGAAGGTGTATCACGAGATTGCGCATCCTATCCCATTGATGGAGCAGCTTCGGGCGTCGCTGAAGCCGGGAGGGCTAGTGGGCATTATCGATCGGAACGGCAATGGGGTCGACCATGGGCTTGACCGATCGGTGGTGATCCGGGAGATGGGCGAGGCGGGATACAAGGTGGCGGGGAAATATGACTTTACCAAGGCCGATGGACAGGATTATTTCCTGATCTTCACGGCGCACTAGGAGGCCGGATTGGGTGGCTGGAGATCTCGCGGCAAAATTGCTGCCGTGGTGTTGCTGGGCGTCGTGATGGTAGGCCTTCCGGCCTGTGCGGCGTCTGCGCGTCAAGCGTATGCGGACCGCGCGAACGGGGTGAGTTTCTCCTACCCCGGCGATTGGCTGCTGAACGGAGATGATGATGCGGCCACCGCAAAGCTGCGCATCACGAGCGTGGCGTCGGCGCTTGCTGTCGTTCAGCTTGAGGGCAATTTTGCGGACGAGGGACCATACAAGGGAACAGATTTTGAGGCGGGTGCCTTCGCGTACACCGTTCTGTCGAACAGCACAGAAGCGCAGTGCTTCGCTACTCTTGATGCGAGTTCCAGCGTTCCCCAGAAACCGGTTATCGCCACATGGAAAGGGCTCCCGTCACGGAGACTCGAAGCTCACTATGGCATTGCCGGGACGAACGATGCCCACCAGATGGTGGCCGTTTACCGGCAGGGAAAATGCTATCTGCTGGAAACGGTGATTGTGAGCAGGGATCCGGGCGACGTGACCAGGCCCCTGGCTCCGGTACAGTGGAAGGCGATCCGGGCGCAATTTGCAGGGGTGCTGCGGTCGGTGACGATTTCATAGGTTGGCTGGAAAGAGACGGGTGGAATCAATTTCCGTTTCGGCTAAGCGGATTTGCTGTTGGTGTGGAGGAAAGGCAACCGCAGATTCCCTTCGGGAATGACAAACAAAGGCTCTAACGCCCGTTTTTTGCGAAGAGACGATCCAGGCTACTTTTTGGAACGTGTGGTGTGTGCCGTGCTGGCGTGCGCTGGTGTCGACGGAGCCGAAGCGGTCTGGGCGATGGCTGCGTCGATGGTCTGGTAGAGATAGTTCACATCGGTCACCTGCACCCACGATTTTGCCGTAGCGACGAAGATGGTCGGCGTCTGGCTCAGGCCGATGCGTTCGCCCAGGTTGTAGTC